>NZ_JBHDLJ010000019.1:0-66909 GCF_041877255.1 Arthrobacter halodurans | reverse complement strand
CCCGCGGCGCCCCCGGACGCCATCCGCCTCCTGAGTCCTGCGTCACAGGCTCTGCCTAGACTGGGGCCATGCCCTCCCACGACCCGACGCAGCCCGCCGACGTCCCGCGAGCCGGCACGTCGCCCGCCCATTCCAGTCCCGTCGGAGCTCCCGCCGGCCCCAGTCCCGCCGACCACCCGCGCGCAGACCACCCGCGCGCCGGCCACGGCCTGGCCGCCGCGCTGGGCATCGCGGAGCCGCTCATCAACGCGCCCATGGCGGGCGCCGCCGGAGGACTCCTCGCGGCCGCTGTGTCAGCGGCCGGCGGCCTGGGCATGCTGGGCGTCGGCGGGGGCGCCTCGGACGACTGGCTGCACGAACAAGCGGACCTGGCCGCGGGCGTCGGCCGCCCGTGGGGCGCGGGCTTCATGGCCTGGGTGCTCGCGGACTCGCTGGATCCGCTCCGGGCCGTCCTGGAACACCGGCCGTCGCTGGTGTGCGTCAGCTTCGGCGAACCGGGGCCCGCCGCCGCCCTGGCCCGGGACGCCGGAGCCCTGACCGCCATGCAGGTCGGCAGCGCGGCGGAGCTGCGTCGAGCGCTCGAGCCGGACATCGACGTCGTCGTCTGCCGCGGGGGCGAGGGGGGCGGCCACGGCCGCGACGAGGTGGCCACGCTGCCGCTACTCCAGCTGGCCCTCGACGCCACGGACAAACCGGTGGTCGCGGCGGGCGGCATCGCCACCGCCCGGGGGGTCGCGGCAGTTATCGCGGCCGGCGCGCAGGCCGCGTGGGTGGGCACCCGCTTCGCGGCGTGCGCGGAGTCGCTCAGCCATCCGCGGGCCAAGGACGCCATCGCGGCCGCGGGAACCGACGACACGGTCTACACCCGGGCCTTCGATATCGCCCAAGGCATCCCCTGGCCCGCGGAGTTCGGGGGCCGGGCCCTGCGCAACGCCTTCAGCCGCCGGTGGGCGGCCGACTACGAGGGCCTGGCGGACGCACTGAACGCCGACCCCTCCCTCTCGGCCGCCATCGAGGAGGCCCGGAGCTCCGGGGACACCTCGCTCGCTCCCGTCTACGCCGGCCAGTCCGCGGGGATGAGCCCCGGGCACGAGACCGCCGCGGACATCGTGGCCGAGCTCGCCGGCTTCCGCGCGCTCCTGGCGTCGGCCGCCGAGCGCTGGCCCGCGGGACGGTGAGCGGAGCTCCGGGCGCGTCGGAGGCCCGGCCGGGAGACGGGACCGCGGGCGCGGCGCACGACGGATGGGACCATCCGGGGCTCACGGGGCGGCAGGCGGCCGCGCTCTCCCGCGCCCACCCCGGGGCCTCGATCACCGCCGACCACAGCTGGCCGTTCGGCATCACGGTGCTCGAGTTCACGGCGGGCGGCGGACGCTTCATCGTCAAGGCCGGCGAGACTTCGCACCATCTGGTCCGCGAGCACCGCGCGCACCGCGCCTGGCTCGCGGCGCTGCGCGGGGACGTGGCGCCGCTGGTGTCGTACGACGCCGGGGCCGGAGTCCTCGTGACGCGGTACCTGCCCGGCCGGATCGCCCTCGGGACGCCGTCGGCCCTCGACCCCGACGCGTACCGGCAGGCGGGCGCCCTGCTGCGGCGGCTCCACGCGGGAAACCCGTCTGGGCCCGCCCCTTCGGACGCCTACGAGGCCACGGCGGCCCGGCGGACCCGCGCGTGGCTGGACCGGGCCGGCGGGCTGGCCCCGTCCGGGCACCTGGCGGCCGCCGACGCCTGGCTGCGCGGCTTCGTGCCGGCGCCCGTCGCGGTGGTCCCGACGCACGGCGACTTCCAGCCCCGCAACTGGCTGGTGCGGCCCGACGGTCGGCTGGCGCTGATCGACTTCGGCCGCGCGGACCTGCGCCCCTGGTACACCGACCTGGTCCGGCTGGAGCACCAGGAGCTCGTCGGGCGCGGGGACCTGCGCGCCGCGCTCCTCGAGGGGTACGGCCCCGCCGCCGGCGTCCCCCGCGGGGGCCTGGTCCTGGAGCACCTGATGCAGTCGCTCGGGACGATCGTGTGGGCCCGCGACATGGGCGACGCCGCGTTCGAGGAGCAGGGACGCACGATGCTGGAACGGACGGTCGGGGGCCTTCCGCCCGGCTGACCCGCCGTGGACCGCCGCTGGGCATCCCGCCGTCAGCCGCCGAGGGGCATGTTGTCGATCAGCCGGACGGATCCGACCTGCGCCGCCACGAGCGCCAGCGCCTGCCCGGTGAAGGGCGTCTCGCGGCAGTTGAACGCGAGGGGCTCCAGCGTGCCCGGGTCCACCACCTCGAGGTAGTCCAGGCGGACCAGGGGCTGGCTGGCGATCAGTGCCTCCGCGTCCTCGACGCGCAGCGGCTCGTGCGCGTCGGCGCGCTCCTTCAGCAGGAACAGCGCGCGGGACAGCACCAGCGCGGCCTCCGCCTCCTCGGTGCCGAGGAAGCGGTTGCGGCTGGACAGCGCGAGCCCGCGGGGCGAGCGCACGACCGGCACGGCGGCGATCCCGACGGGATAGGCCAGATCGGACACCATGCGGCGGATGATCGCGAGCTGCTGGGCGTCCTTCTGCCCGAAGTAGGCCCGGTACCGCACGGGCACGCCCGTCTCGGCGGGCGGGGCGCCGTAGTGCAGCAGCTTCGCGACGACGGCGAGCATCCCGTCGAAGTGCCCGGGGCGCGAGGCCCCCTCGAATTTCTCTCCGAGGCGCCCGCTGGACACGGTCACCAGCGGCCGGCCGTCCGGGTAGACCTCGGACTCCTCCGGCGCGAAAACGAGGTCCGCCCCGGCGCCGGCGAGCAGGGCGACGTCGTCGTCCGGGGTGCGCGGGTAGCGCTCGAAGTCCGACGGGTCGTTGAACTGCAGCCGGTTCACGAAGAGGGAGACGACGACGACGTCGCTCTCCGCCCGCGCCGAGCGCACCAGCGTGCCGTGGCCCGCGTGCAGCGCCCCCATGGTGGGAACCAGCGCGAGCCGCCGCATCCGGTTTGGGTCCCCCGGGACCGCCTCGAGGAGCGCGCGGGTCGCGGCCTTGAGCTCGGCGACCGTGCGCACGACGCGCGGGGACGGGGTGGGGACGGGGATGGTCACGCGAAAAGTCTAGACGCCGGGGCGCTCAGGCCAAGGCGTCGAGGATCGCCGCGGCCTGGGCCTCGGTGAGCAGTCCCCGGGCCAGGGCGCGCTGGGCGGTCGCGCGCGCCATCGAGAGGTAGGCGTCGCGGACGTCCGGGGAGACGGCGTCCTTCGCCAGGGCGTCGCGGTGGATGGCGACGGTGCCGACGTCCCCCCGCGCGACCGGTCCGGTCAGCGCGCCTTCCCCCGAGGACAGCGCGTTCTCCAGCGACGCCCGCATCAGCGGCCCGAGCACCCGGTCCGGGCGCTCGACGCCCGCGATGCGCAGCAGCTGGGCGGACTGCCCGGCGATCGTGACCAGGTGGTTCGACGCGTGCGCAAGCGCGGCGTGGTAGATCCCGCGGTCCTCCTCCTCGATGACCGCGTACTCCGCGCCCATCTCCACGACCAGGGCCTGGGCGATGGGGAGCATCATGCGGTCCGCCGTCACCCCGAACATGCAGTCCTGCAGCCGCGTCAGGTCCAGGCTCATGCCGGTGAAGCTCATGGCCGGGTGGATGGCCAGCGGGATGGCGCCGGCGGCCCGCGCCGGCTCCAGGATGCCCGTGCCGTAGCGGCCGGCCGTGTGGACCACCAGCTGGCCGGCCTGCCAGTGGCCGGCGTCGGCGAGGCCCTTCACCAGCGGCCCCAGCGCGTCGTCCGGCACGGCCAGGAGCACCAGTTCCGCGCGCCGCACGAGGTCCGGGATGGGGAGGATCGGCACGCCGGGCAGCAGCGCCTCGGCCCGCTCGCGCGACGCCTCCGAGACCGCGTGCACGCCGACGACGGCATGCTCGGCGGCGCGCAGCGCGGCGCCGAGGACCGCGCCGACCTTGCCGGCGCCGACGACGCCGATCCCCAGGCGCCCGGGCCTAGGCACCGGTCCCGCCCTCCAGCCAGTGGTCGCGGTCGCGCAGGTGGCGGGCCGTCGCGGCGCGGTCGGCCTGGCGGAGGAACAGCTCGCGCCCATCCTCGACGCCGATCTGGACGACCCGCGGGTCGACGGGGCCGTCCGTGGTGGCCAGCTGCACGTCGCACACCCCCGCGCGCCGCGCGAGCGGTCCCTGCCGGAGCACAAGGCCCTGCGTGCGCTCGTGCGGGACCATGACCAGGCGCCGCGTCATCCTGCCGGTGCGGATCAGGATCGCGGTTCCGGTGACCGCGAAGCCCTGGCGCCGCCATCCGATCGGCGCCAGGAGCCTGGCGCGGCGTGGCGTGGTCGTGAAGCCCTCGTCCGGACCGCTTCCGGCGATGCCGGCGTCGATGAGCTCGAGCGGGCGGTCGGTGCCGGGATCGGGCAGGACGACGGCGAGCACGCTGAGGACGTCGGCGCGGGTGCCGACCGGCAGCAGCGTGGAGCGCCGCGAGTTGTCCTCGCCGGCCCCGCCGCCGTAGCCGGCGACGTTGACGACGACCCGGTGCCAGCCGAAGCGGCGCCACAGGAGCCCCTGCGTCACCTGCACCGCCTGGACCCGGCCGGGCGGCACGGTCTGGTGGCGGGTGTCCAAGAGGCCGTAGCTCATGCGCAGCCCGTCGGCGCTCATGCCGGCGCGGAAGTTGTAGCCCGAATTGAACTGGCCCCACAGCGCCGGGACGACGGCGAGGAGCAGGGGCAGGACGAAGAACACCGGGAAGTCGCCGTCGGTGGCGGCGGCCGCGGCGAGCGCGGCGACGACGGCGGCGACCGCGATCCAGACCCAGGGTGTCAACAGCAGGGATCCGATCAGGCGGCCCGGCGGCACCGTGGCGACGGTCCGTTCGGGCGCCTCCGGCGCGTCGTCGGCGGACGGCGGGCGCCCCGGTTCCCCGGCGTCGAGGGCGGTGGCGTTAGAGGATCCGGCGTCGGCGCCGGTAGCGGACCCCGCGTCGGGGCCCGCCGCGCCCGTCCCGGGACCGCCCTGGACGCCGGTGTCCCGGTCGCCGGTGTCCCGGACGTCGGCGTCGTGGATGCGGGAGTCTCCCGGGGCGTGGGCGACGGATGCCGGGGCGCCCCCCGCGGAGGCCTTGAGCCCCGCGGCGCGGGCCAGGATCACGTTCCGCAGCCGCTTCGCGTCGTCGATCTTGAGGAACGCCAGGCTCACGGCGGTGGCACCGGCGTCGGCGACCTCGAACTTCAGCTCCGCGAGACCGAAGATGCGGGCCAGCAGCGGCTGGGCGATGTCGATCGCCTGCACGCGGTCGATCCGCGCCTGGCGCTGCTGCCGGAACAGGATGCCCGAGTTCACGTTCACGTGGCGCTCGGTGACCTGGTACTTGGTGAACCACCAGGACAGGAAGAAGCCGAAGACGATCAGGAGCAGGATGGCCAGGCCGATGCCGACGGTCAGGAGGAGGTCCGGGGTGAACCTCAGTTCGCCGGACGCGTCCCGCGACTCGTCCCCGGCCGCGAAGACGTCCTCGAGCCAGTTCTGGCCCCAGAAGTAGGCGATGGCGAGGACGGCGATCCAGCCCCGGACCAGCGGGGAGATGGGGTGGACGCGGTTCCACGCCGGGTCGGGTGACGCCTGCGGCACCGCGGGCTGCCCGCTCACAGCCCGGCCAGCCGCGCCTCGCCGCGGGCGGACAGCTGCTCGCGCAGGCGGGCCCCCTCCTCGGCGGTCAGCCCGGGGATCTCCGGCGTCGCCGCCGAGGACGCGGTATGCAGCTGGACCTTGCAGAGCCCCAGCGCGCGGTCGATCGGCCCGACGGCGACGTCCACGTACTGCATGCGGCCGTAGGGGACCACGAGGACCTTCTGGAAAAGCACCCCGCTGCGGACCAGCAGGTCGTCCTGGCGCTCGGCGTAGCCGATCGCGCGGACCTGGCGGGGAATCAGCGACAGCCGGAGGATCTCCAGCGCGACGGCGGCGGCCGGCAGGCCCCACGCCAGCCAGCCCGGGTATCCGGGCCAGACGCCGGTCAGCCGCAGCACGAGCGGGACGCTGAGGATCGCCAGCGTGACGGCCGCGCCGATGGCCCACCCGACCACGCGGACCCGCGCGTACTTCGGAGACACGCGCCTCCACTGGATTCCTGCCGGATCAACTGGTTCCTGCGGCATACCCCTCGTTTTCCTCCCTGTCGCGCCCCGTGGCGTCCGGCGCGGACGGATCGTCGGGCGGCAGCCTGCAGAACTGCTCGACGGCCCACCCCACCATAACCATGATGGCGGCCGCGGCGATCATCGCGAGGGAGGCGTCGACCGACGGGTTCCGGCCCCCCGTGGCGCTCGTGAGATCGATGACGATGCCCGTGTGCCAGCCGGCGATCATGGCGCCGGCGTAGGCGGTCGCCTGCGCCAACACCAGGGTGCGGGCGGCCTGGATCGGATCCAGTCGACGCTTCAGCTTGCCCTGCCGGTAGCGCAGCACGCGCAGGCCGAAGCCCAGGGTGACCAGCGCGCCGGCACCCATGGTGATCAGCGACGTCCAGTGCAGCACCGGCGCCGGGAGTCCGTTGACGGAGGTCAGCCGATGCGCGATCCAGCCGGCGACGGTGGCGCCGACGAGGATCGCCAGCAGCCAGAGGGGTCGGATGGCGCTCATGGCCTATTCCCCGCCCCCGGGGCGGTAGGGACCCACGCCGCCGCGGTCCGCGGCGCGGTCGGCGAGCTCCGCCACGGGGGTGCCGCCCAGCGTCGCGGCGGGGTCCATCCGTGCCCACGGCTCCAGCACGAACGCCCGCCCCGCGGCGCGCGGGTGCGGCAGGGTCAGCTCGGGCGTCTCGAGGACGACGTCGCCGTAGGTGATGATGTCGATGTCGAGCGTGCGGGGTCCCCACCGCACCTCGCGGACGCGGTGGTGCCGGTTCTCCACGTCCTGGCATCGCCGGAGCAGTTCCAGTGGCCCGAGGGACGTCTCCACCTCCACGACCATGTTCAGGAAGTCGGGCTGGCCCTCGGGCCCGCCGACCGGCTTGGTCTGCACGACCTCCGAGACCTGCCGGAGCCGGACGTCGCCGCCCTCCGCCAGGGCGGCCACGGCGAGCGAGAGCGTGTCCCGGCGCTCGCCCAGGTTGCTGCCCAGGGCGAGGACCGACCGGACGCCGCCGCTCAAGCGCGCTCCCGGTGGATGGCGATGGCCACGTCGCCGAACGGGACCTCGATGGGCGCCTGCGGCTTGTGCACGGTGATGCCGACGGCCTCGACGGCGAACTCGGCCAGCACCATCTCGGCGAGCCGCTCCGCGAGCGTCTCGATCAGGTCGTACGGCCCGGAACCGACCAGGTCGGCGACCCGCCCGGCCAGCGCGCCGTAGTTCGCGGTGTCGGCGAGGTCGTCGGACGCGGCCGCCGGGCGGATGTCGGTGTGGAGCACCACGTCCACGACGAAGGGCTGCCCGTCGCGCTTCTCGTGGTCGAACACGCCGTGGTGCCCGGTCGCCGTGATGCCGGTGACCGAGATGGTGTCCCGGGGACCGCCCGTCCGCGGGGCCATGCTCAGCCCCGCGTTCCGGAGGGGACCGCCGCCGGGTTCGCCCAGGCGGTGGCGACCTTGACCGCGTCGAGCGTCCCCTCGACGTCGTGCACGCGGACGCACCACGCGCCGGCCGCCGCGGCCAGGGCGCTCGTCGCCGCGGTGGCGGTGTCGCGCTCGGCGGGGGGCGCGGGCTTGCCGGCCTCGGCGAGCAGCGAACCGAGGAAGCGCTTGCGCGAGGTCCCGATGAGCACGGGGTGCCCCAGCGACTGCAGGCGGTCGATGCCGCGCAGCAGGGCCCAGTTGTGCTCGGGATTCTTGGCGAATCCCAGGCCCGGGTCGACCACGATGCACTCGGCCGGGACCCCGGCCGCCAGGAAGCGGTCCCGTACCTCGGCGAGCTCGGCGACGACCTCGTCCACGACGTCGCCGTAGTTCGCCTCCGTGGTCATGGACTGGGAGTCGCCGCGCCGGTGCATGAGCACGTAGGGCGCCCGCCGTTCCGCGATGAGCGCGGGCATGTCCGGCTCGTGCGTCAGGCCGCTGACGTCGTTGACGATGTGCGCCCCGGCGTCGAGGGCCGCGCGGGCCGTGGAGGTGTGCATGGTGTCGACGGACACGATCGCGCCGGCCTTGACGAGCGCCTTGACGACGGGCAGGACGCGCGCCAGCTCGGCCTCCGGGGCCACGAAGTCGGCGCCGGGGCGCGTGGACTCGCCGCCCACGTCGATGATGTCCGCGCCCGCGTAGAACATCCGCAGCCCGTGGCCGATGGCGTCGTCGGTCCTGACATAGCGCCCGCCGTCGCTGAAGGAGTCCTCGGTGACGTTGAGGATGCCCATGACGAGCGTGCGGCCGGTGGGGAGGTCGGCGAACGTGCGGGGGACCTTGACGGGGCGGATGACGGGCAGCGGGGAGGTGGCGGGTCCGGTTCCGGGGATGGCTCCGAGGGACATGGGGTCTACTTTCCGAGAATGAGGCTCATGGCCTCGGCGCGGGTTGCCGGCTGGCGGAGCTGGCCGCGGACGGCGCTGGTGACGGTCTTGGCGCCGGGCTTGCGGACGCCCCGCATCGACATGCACAGGTGTTCGCACTCGACGACGACGATCGCGCCGCGGGGGTCCAGGTGGGCCATGAGCGCCTCGACGATCTGCGTGGTCAGGCGCTCCTGCACCTGCGGGCGCCGGGCGTAGAGCTCGACGAGCCGGGCGAGTTTGCTCAGGCCGGTGACCTTGCCGTCGCGCCCGGGGATGTAGCCGATGTGCGCCGTCCCGTGGAAGGGCACCAGGTGGTGCTCGCACGTCGAGTAGAACGGGATGTCCTTGACCAGGACCAGCTCGTCGTGCTCGATGTCGAACGTGGTGCCCAGCAGCTCGGCGGGATCCTGGTGGAGCCCCGCGAAGAACTCGGCGTAGGCCTTGGCGACCCGCTTGGGGGTCTCCTGGAGTCCGTCGCGGTCCGGGTCTTCGCCGATGGCCTCGAGGATCTCGCGGACGGCGCGCGCGATGCGCGGCTGGTCCACCTCGAAGCCGCCTGCGGTCGCGGTCAGGGGCTGCTCGTCGATGTCGGTCACGCTTCCGATCCTAGCCTGCCGGGTCCTAGCCGCGGCCGCCGCCGGGGAGGCTTCCGGGTCCGCCGGAGGCGCCGAGGCCGCCGTCGTTGCCGCCGTCGGGCCCGGGACG
The DNA here is from genome assembly GCF_041877255.1 of Arthrobacter halodurans. Classification (NCBI taxonomy): domain Bacteria; kingdom Bacillati; phylum Actinomycetota; class Actinomycetes; order Micrococcales; family Micrococcaceae; genus Arthrobacter; species Arthrobacter halodurans. The sequence goes on along the minus strand of NZ_JBHDLJ010000019.1, from coordinate 57,747 downwards.
GCCGCCCGGGAGGGACGGCGCGGATCCGGGATCCACCACGACGTCGGAGTGGCCTCCGTCGGCCTCGCGGGCCGCGCCCTCGGCTTGCTGGCGCCGTTCGATCGGCGAGAGCACGGGTCCCGCGGTGTGCACCGGGCGGCTCTCCTTGGAGAGCCAGACCTTGCGCTCCGGGCGCTTGACGATGTCGCGGAAGACCTCCACCAGGTCCTTCTGGTTCAGCGTCTCGCGCTCGAGCAGGGCGAGCGCCAGGCGGTCCAGCACGTGGCGGTTCTCGGTGAGCACCGCGTAGGCCTCGTCGTGGGCGGCGTCGATCAGGACGCGGACCTCCTCGTCCACGATGCCGGCCAGGTGCTCCGAGTAGTCGCGGTCGTGCCCGGCGTCGCGCCCGAGGAAGGGCTCGGCGCCCCCGGAGCCGAGCTTCACGGAGCCGACCCGCTCGCTCATGCCGTACTGCGTGACCATTTTCCGCGCGGTGCCGGTGGCCTTCTCGATGTCGTTCGACGCGCCCGTGGAGGGGTCGTGGAAGATGATCTCCTCCGCGACGCGGCCGCCCATGGCGTAGGCGAGCTGGTCCAGCAGCTCGTTGCGCGTGACGGAGTACTTGTCGTCGTCGGGGACCACCATGGTGTACCCGAGGGCCCGCCCGCGCGGCAGGATGGTGATCTTGGTGACCGGGGCCGAATGGCGCATCGCGGCCGCGACCAGGGCGTGGCCGCCCTCGTGGTAGGCCGTGATCTTGCGCTCGTGCTCCTTCATCAGCCGCGACCGCTTCTGCGGCCCGGCCATCACGCGGTCGATCGCCTCGTCGAGGGCCCGGTCGTCGATGAGCTGCGCGTTGGACCGCGCGGTGAGCAGCGCGGCCTCGTTGAGCACGTTCGCGAGGTCGGCGCCCGTGTAGCCGGGCGTCTTCTTCGCGACGGCGCGCAGGTCGACGTTCGCGGCCATCGGCTTGCCCTGCGCATGGACGCGCAGGATCTGCTCGCGCCCGACGAAGTCCGGGGCCTCCACCGGGATCTGGCGGTCGAACCGGCCCGGGCGCAACAGCGCCGGGTCCAGCACGTCTGGCCGGTTGGTGGCGGCGATGAGGATGACGTTGGTGTTGGCCCCGAACCCGTCCATCTCGACGAGCAGCTGGTTGAGGGTCTGCTCGCGTTCGTCGTTGCCGCCGCCCACGCCGGCGCCGCGGTGCCGGCCGACGGCGTCGATCTCGTCGACGAAGATGATGGCGGGCGCGTTGTTCTTGGCCTGCTCGAACAGGTCGCGGACGCGGGAGGCGCCGACGCCGACGAACATCTCGACGAAGTCGGATCCGGAGATCGAGTAGAACGGCACCCCGGCCTCGCCGGCCACGGCCTTCGCCAGCAGGGTCTTGCCGGTGCCCGGCGGCCCGTAGAGCAGCACGCCCTTGGGGATCTTCGCGCCGACGGCCTGGAACTTGGCCGGCTGCTGGAGGAAGTCCTTGATCTCGTAGAGCTCCTCGACGGCCTCCTCGGCGCCGGCAACATCGGCGAAGGTGACCTGGGGCATGTCCTTGGTGATCAGCTTGGCCCGGGACTTCCCGAACTGCATGACCTTGGAGCCGCCGCCCTGGGCGCGGGACAGGAGGAACCAGAACAGGAGCGCGATGAGGATGAACGGGATGATCACGCCCAGCATGCTCAGCAGCCAGTTGTTCTCCACCGGCTGGTCCGTGAAGCCGTCCAGGTTCGCGTCGTCCATCGCCTGGATGACGTCCTCGGCCCGGGCGTTGGAGTAGAAGAAGGAGACCTTGGTGCCCTTGTCCACGCCGTCGAGCGTGAAGTTCTCCCGGAGGGAGAGGTCCACGCGCTGGTCGCCGTCGAAGATCTTCGCCTCGCTGGCCTTGTTCTCCTGCAGGAGCTGCAGCCCGACGCTCGTGTCCACCCGGCCGGTGTTGCCCGAGCTCAGCGTCGGAAGGAAAACGACCAGCGCCACGACGCCGATCAGGACCCAAATGGCCCAGCTGTTGAGGATCTTCTTGGCTTTCATGCTGTGGGGGTCCCGTCCCCCGTCCCTCCTGATCGCGGACGCGAAGGCGTCCGGCACCGAATGGTCACCTCTATAGGTACACGTTCCAGCTCTTTCCACGCACGGGATCGCCCGCTAGTTCCCCTGAAGGCGTAAGGGGCCACGGGGCGGACGCCCGACGCGGGCTACTCGTAGATGTGCGGCGCGAGCGTGCCGATGAAGTCCAGGTTGCGGTACTTCTCGGAGAAGTCCAGGCCATAGCCGACCACGAACTCGTTGGGGATCTCCATGCCCACGTACTTCACGTCGATCTCGACCTTGGCGGCCTCCGGCTTGCGCAGGAGGGTGCAGATCTCCACCGAGGCCGGCCCGCGGGAGATGAGGTTCGCCTTGAGCCAGGACAGCGTCAGGCCGGAGTCGATGATGTCCTCGACGATCAGCACGTGCTTGCCCATGAGGTCGGTGTCGAGGTCCTTGAGGATCCGCACGACGCCCGAGGACTGCGTGCCGGAGCCGTAGGAGGACACCGCCATCCAGTCCATGGCCACGTGCGAGTGCAGGGCGCGGACCAGGTCGGCCATGACCATCACCGCCCCCTTGAGCACGCCGACGACCAGCAGGTCGCGCCCCTCGTAGTCCTGGTCGATCTGCGCCGCCAGCTCGTTGATCTTGTCCTGGATCTGTTCCCGGGTGTAGAGGACGTGCTGGAGGTCTGCGGTGACGTCGTTCGAATCCACGAATGGCTCCTGTGATCGATGATGCCTGCGCTCGGGCGTTAAGGGAGTGCGCTACGGGGTTATAGCGTGCCACAGCCCGGCCCGATCCGGGGAACCGCGGCCCCGGCCTCAGGCGTCCGGGCGGGCCGGTCCCGGGACGCGCCGCAGCACCAGGAGCGGGCCCCGCCCGGCGGCGCCGCGGACGCGGCGCGCCTCCACGTGCCCCGCGAGCTGGAGCGGGCCGGCGGACGCGGACCCGGTGACGAGGCGGGCCAGGGCCGCGCTCCGTTCGAACGTCGGGGGCTCGCCGCCGGCCCGCACGACGGCGGCGCGCAGCGCGCGGCCCGCCAGCGCGGGATCCAGCGCGCGGAGGCCCGGCAGGTCCAGGCGCAGCTCGCCCGGCCGGTCGCCGCGCACGAGCGCGTCCAGCGCCGATGCCGCGGCCCGGTCCAGGTAGTCCGCGTCGGCGCGCGACAGGTCGGCCGTGCGCGCGAGGGCCTCCGCGGTGCCGGGGCCCAGGGCCGCCTCCACGACCGGCAGCACGTCCAGCCGCACGCGGTTGCGCAGGGCGTGGCGCCCGGCGTTGGTGGGGTCGGTCCAGAACGCCAGTCCCTCGTGGGCGCAGACCGCCTCCGTGTCCGCGCGGCGCAGGGCGAGGAAGGGGCGCAGGAACAGGCCGCGGGCCGCCGGCATGCCGGACAGCGAGCGGATGCCGGAGCCCCGGGCGAGCCCGAGGAACACCTGTTCGGCCTGGTCGTCGAGCGTGTGCCCGAGCAGGACGGCGGAGGCACCGGCCGCGGCGGCCGCCTCCTCGAGCGCGGCGTAGCGCGCCGCGCGCGCGTCCGCCTCCGAGCCCGTCCCGCCGACCTCCACGCGGCGGACCAGCACCGGGTCCAGCCCGAGACCGCGGAGCTGGGCGGCGGCCCGTTCCGCGGCGGCCCGGCTGCCGGCCTGCAGCCCGTGGTCGACGACGACCGCGCCGGCCCGGAGCTCGCCCCGGCCCGCCAGGAAGGCGGCGGCCGCGGCCAACGCCAGCGAGTCGGCCCCGCCGCTGCACGCGACCAGGCACCGCGGGGTGGTTCCCGCCCCGCGCACGGCGGCCCGGACGGCGTTGCGGGCGGCGGCGACGACGGGGGGAAGGTGTCCGCCCACGCCTATCCGGCGGTGGGCCCGGCGCCGGACACGCGCCGGATCCACTCCCGGGGGTGGTGCAGTTCCCGCTCGGTCGGCAGGTTCTCCGGGCGCTCCCACACGGCGTTGAAGCCCTCCATGCCGATCTCGCGGACGACGGCGGAGACGAACCGCTGTCCGTCGGCGTACTGCCGCATCTTCGCCTCGAGTCCCAGGAAGCGGCGGATCCAGGTCTCCACCGGTCCCCGGTGGGCCCCGCGGCGGTTGAAGCGCTGGCGGATGGTCTTGACGGTCGGGACGATCGAGGCGTCCACGGCATCCATGACCACGTTCGCGTGGCCCTCCAGCAGGCTCATCACGGCCGTCAGGTGGCTCATGATCGCGCGCTCCTCGGGATCCTGGATCGCCGAGAGCAGCCCGGGCCGGGAATCGGGCCCGGACTCCGGCGCCGCGGCGGCCGATCCCGCCCCGTCCCGCCGGGAACGCGCGGCGACGGCCCCGCGGGCGGCCGCCACGAGCCGGTCGCCGAAGTTGTCCGTCGTCTCGACGAGACCCTCCGTCAGCCGGCCGATGTTCTCGCGCAGGTGGTCGCGCAGCCAGGGGGCCGCCGCGAACTGCACGCGGTGCGTCTGCTCGTGGAGGCACACCCAGAGGCGGAAGTCGGCCGGGTCCACGCCCAGCTCGCGCTCGATCTCGACGATGTTCGGCGCGACGAGCAGCAGGCGCCCGCCGGCGGGCACGCCGCCGCGCGCGAGGCTCGAGAAGGGATCGTACTGCCCGAGGACCTTGGAGGAGAGGAACGCCAGGATCGTGCCCATCTCCGCGCCCGTGACGGCGCTGCCGAACAGCGCCGCATTGGGTCCGAAAGCGTCCCCCTTCGAGGCCGCGAGGCGGCCCAGGGCCGGCCCGAGCAGGGCCTCGAAGCTCTGGACGTTGGCCCGGGACCAGCTCGCCCGGTCCACGATCAGGACGCTGGAATCCCGGAGGTCGCGGGCCGCCTCGAGGCCGGTGATCCGGTGGACGTGCGCCACGGAGGCGTCGGCGTGGGCGCGCAGGTCCGCGACGACGGCGTCGACCTCCCGGGACGAGAGCCGGGGGCCCGGGCCCGCCAGCCGCGCCGCGGTGTCGCCGGCGAGGTCCCAGTTGATGAGTCGGACGGGGCTGCTGGAAGGGTCCATGGCACCATCTCACCACGGATCGCCGACGGAACGCCGGGTTTTCGTCGAGGGTGAATTCCCCCGCGGCCCTACCGGCAGCCGCACCCGGCCAGGACGGTCGCGGCGCGGTCCAGCGCGGCCCGCGCCGGCTTGAGCGATCCGGGGACGTCGTGGGCGAAGAAGGAGAACGCGAGCAGGCGCCCGTCCGCGGTGACCACGCTCCCGGTGAGCGTCGCGACGCCGGCCAGGGTGCCGGTCTTGGCCCGGACCAGGCCGCGCGTGGCGTCCCCGTCGAGCCGGGACTCCAGGGTGCCGGTCGCGCCCGCGATGGGCAGGAGGTAGGTGAGCTCGCGCAGGTCCGCGTCCGGGGACGTGGCGGCGGCGCGCAGGACGCCGGCGAGCTGCGCCGGGGAGATCCGGCTCGCCCGGGCCAGTCCCGAGGCGTCCGCGAGCGCCATGCCGGAGGTGTCCACGCCCATCCGCGCCACCGCCTCCTTCACGGCCTCCGCGGCGCCGCCGAACGACGCCGGCTTGCCGACGCCGAGCGCCACCAGGCGACCCATGGCCTCGGCGACGTAGTTGTCCGACGCCTCGGACATGTGGCGCAGCTGGTCGCGCACCGGCGCCGACTCCACGGAGGCCAGCTCGGGCGCCCCCTCGCCGGCCGGCCCGCGTTCGACCCCGCGCGCGACCCTCAGCCCGCCAGCCGGCCCGCCGGCGCCCCCCTGCCGCTCGGCCAGCTCCGCCGCCAGGAGGGTGCGGAAGGTCCGGGCGGCCGTGAGCGCGGGGTCCCCCACGCGCGGACTCCCGGGCGCGGAGTCCTTGCGCGCGCCGTACAACGCGACCGGTTGCACCGCGGCGATGTTCGATGTGGCCACCAGCGACTCGTCCCACACCGGGCTGAGCGCGGCCCCGGTGAACAGCGAGTCGTCCAGCAGCACCCGCAGCGCGCGGCGCTTCTCCCCATCCGCGGGCGGCGCGGCGCCGTCCGCGTCCTCCAGCAGGGCCGCGGCCGTCGAGGCGGCCAGGGTCCGCAGGCCCGCGCGGCCCACCACGCTCTCCCCCGAACGGCCGGCGCCGAGGAGGACGTCCCCGCCGCCGACCAGCACCACGGAGTCCTCCGAGGCGCGCACGACGGCGGTGCGCAGCGTCGAGTCCGCGCCCAGCACGGACAGGGCGGCCGCCGCCGTCGCGACCTTCAGGCTCGAGGCCGGCACGGCCGGGGCGGACGCGTCGCGGTCGTAGAGCGGATCCCCCGTGGACACGTCGACCACGGACGCGTGGAAGACGCCGCCGCGGCCGTCGAACGCCTTGTCCAGCGCCCGGCGCAGCGCCGCCGCCTCCGGCCGCGCGGCGTCCCCCGGCAGGGGTGGCAGGGCGGTGGCGCTGGCCGGGCGCAACGCGGGCTCGCTTCCGGCGTCGTGCGTGGGGGACGGCGCGGCCGGCGGGGCGGGGCGGAACGCGTCCGGGAGGCCCGGGACCGCCTGCAGGGCGGCCAGGCCCAGCAGCCCGGCGAGCACCAGCACCAGCAGGGTCGAGGTCAGGGCGCGCATCCAGCGGTTCATGCGCACCTCCGAAATAGTCGTTGCGCCGCGCCGCAATATACGCTGGGCGCAGCAGCTTCAAGAGTAGACGGAGCGCGGACTCCACCCGGGTCCGGCCCGCCCCCAGCCACCGAAATTCGAGGAGACTCCCATGAGCCACGACGTCACCATCGAGATCCCGGCGGGATCCCGCGTCAAGTACGAGATCGACCACGAGACGCACCGCCTGCGCCTGGACCGCGTCCTGTTCACGTCCATGCAGTACCCCACGCACTACGGCTATTTCGAGGACACCCTGGGCGAGGACGGCGACCCGCTGGACGCGCTCGTCTGGATCCCCGGCGTCGACCTGGTCCCGGGGGTGCTGGTGGAGTCCCGCCCGCTGGGCGTGTTCAACATGACCGACGACGGCGGCGGCGACGCCAAGCTGATCTGCGTGCCGACCGACAAGCGCTTCGACCACCTCCGGGAACTCGAGGACGTCGACGGCTGGCTGATCAAGGAGATCGAGCACTTCTTCCTGCGCTACAAGGACCTTGAGCCGGGCAAGTGGGTCAAGGCCGACGGCTGGGAGGGCCGCGAGGCCGCCGAGGCCGAGCTGGCCCGCTCGGTCGAGCGCTTCGCGCGGCATGGCGAGGAGTCCGAGGAGGACGAGCCGCAGGGCCGCAACGTGGACACCGAGGCCCCGGCCCCGTCCGGCGCGGACGAGCCGCAGGGCCGCTAGCGCCGCCGCCGGCCCCCCGGGTCGGGGACCCCGGCGCCCTATGGGGTGCCGGGTCCCCCGGTCCGGGGGGCCTTTCCGTGCACCCGGTCCCACGCCCGGGCGATGACCGGCACCGCGGCCTCGAGCGATTCGCGGCCCAGCGCGTAGGGCGTGCGGATCCAGCGCTCGAGCCCGTGGTCGCCGACGGCGAACGTCGAGCCGGGCGCGAGCAGGACCCCGCCGCGCGCCGCCTCGTCCGCCAGCGCCGTGGACCGCGGCGCGGGGAGGTTCCACCACAGCGAGAGCCCGCCCTCCGGCCGCCGAGCCTCCCATCCGGGAAGCCGGGCACCGAGCTCGGCCAGGAGCCAGTCGCGGTTGCCGCGGAGCCCGCCGCGGGTCTCCGCGGACAGCCCGGCGCCGGTCTCCAGCAGCCGGGCCAGGACGAGCTGCTCCAGCACGGGGGCGCCGAGGTCCAGGCTCATGCGCACCCGGGCCAGGCCCGCGGCCAGCGGGCGCGGGGCGCGGATCCAGCCCAGGCGCAGCCCGCCCCAGTGCGACTTGCTGGCGCTGCCGATCGTGACGATGCGATCCGAGAACGCCGCCATCGGCACCACGTCGGGCTCGGCGTCCAGCCACAGGGCGGCCGAGGTCTCGTCGACGATCCCCACGGCCCCGTGCCGGTCCAGCTCGCGCGCCCAGCGCTCCCTGCCCGCGTTGCCCAGTAGCGTGCCGGTGGGGTTGTGGAAGTCGGGCAGGCACAGCATGGCCGCCGGCGCCACCGACCGCAGCGCCCCGGAGACCGCGTCCAGGTCCGTCCCCTCGGCGCCGATCGGCACCGGGGCGACGCGGACGCCATGGTGGCGCAGCGAGATGACGCTGTTCGGGTAGGACGGGCTTTCGGCCAGCGCCCGCGCGCCCGGGGCGAGGACGGCGCGGGCGACGGCCGCGACGCCGGCGAGCGCGCCGGCGGTGACGACGATCTGGGACGGATCCGTCGCGAGTCCGCGGCGCTCGTAGGTCCGCGCGATGGCCTGGCGCAGCACGGGCAGCCCCAGCGGGAAGTAGCCCATGCCGCCGATGTACGCGGGCAGCTGGTCCATGGCCTCCTCGTAGACGGCGGCCAGGCCCAGGGGCGCGGCGGGAGCGGCGCAGGTCAGGTCGACGGCGGTGGCGCCCTCGGCGGGACCGAAACCTCCCAGGGGCAGCGGCTCGCCGCCGCCGGCCGCCGGCCCGCCGGGCACCTGGACGACGGTCCCCGCGCCGACGCGGGCCGTCGCGTACCCGCGGTCGCGGAGCTCCGAGTACGCCCGCGAAACGGTGGTGCGGCTCAGGCCGATCGCGCCGACGAGGTCGCGTTCGCTCGGCAGCGCGGTCCCGTGCAGGACCCGGCCGTTCGCCACCAGGCCGCGGACGCCGTCCGCGAGCCACGCGTAGGCCGGCCGGTCGGGGTCGGGGCTACCCAGCATGGTGGTGAGGCGGCCGGCCGAGAGGCGGCGGGTGGGATGCGTCATAGGGCCATTGTCTCCCAATTGGCTCTGTAATCCATAGCCATTGAGGGGGAGGATGGGGCCATGGCACCCACCCCGACCCCCGGCCTCCTGTCCCTCTCCCCCCGCGCCCAGCTGCGCGCCGGGCGCCTCCCCTTGCGCGTCGCCCGCCTCTTCGCCGGGCTCACCCTCTACGGCCTCGCGATGGCCTCCTTCGTGCGGGCCGGGTTGGGGCTGGACCCGTGGGACGTATTCCACTTCGGAGTGGCCGGCCGCGTCGGCCTCAGCCTGGGCACCGTCGTCGTGCTGGTCGGCGCGCTGGTCCTGATCCTGTGGATCCCGCTGCGCCAGTGGCCCGGCCTCGGCACGGTCGCCAACGTCGTCTGGATCGGCGTGGCGACCGACGTCGGGCTGGCGCTGATCCCCCCCATGCCGAATCCCCCGGCCCAGTGGGGGCTGTTCTGGGCGGCGCTCGTGCTCAACGGCCTGGGCGGCGCCCTGTACATCGGAAGCCAACTGGGTCCCGGACCGCGCGACGGGCTGATGACCGGGCTGCACCGCCGCACCGGGCTGAGCCTGCGCCTCGTGCGCACGGCCCTGGAGCTCACGGTCCTGGTTCTCGGCTGGTTCCTCGGCGGCATCGTGGGCATCGGCACGGTCGCCTACGCCCTGCTGATCGGGCCGCTGACGCAGTTCTTCCTGCGCTGGACCGTGGTCGACCTGCCCGCGGCCTGCGTCGCCCCGACCGACGGCGGGCCGGGGGCCCCGGTGCCCGCGGGGAACCCCGGCGGGACGGCGCCCTGAACGACGCGTAAATCAACCGCATGCGGTTGATCGACGGGCATACTGGTGGCATGTACGTGCTCACCATCAACCAGCGGGACTCCCGCGAGTCCGGGGACCGCGTCGAGGAGCTGGTCGCGGCGCTCGGCCGACTCCCCGCCGCGATCCCCTTCCAGCGCTCCTTCGGCGACGAGGCGATCGGCGTGGTCACCGAGGCGCGCACCGCCGTCGACGCGGCGATGATCGCGCTCCGCGCCCGGCGCTGGCACGTGGGCATCGGCGTCGGATCGCTCCACGTGCCGCTCCCGGAGCGCATCGCCGACGCCGAGGGCTTCGGCCTGGTCTACGCGCGCCGCGCCGTCAACAGGGCGCAGAAGACGGGCGAGCGCGTTCCCCTGGCCGTGTCCGGGCCCGACGCGGACGTCGCCGCGGAGGCCCAGGCCGTGCTGCGGCTCGTCGGCCAGATCGTGGCGACCCGGACCGACGCCGAGTGGTCGGTCCTGGACCTCATGGTCCCGGGCGTCCGGGGCCAGCAGCGCGCCATCGCCGACGAGCTCGGCATCACGACGCAGGCCGTGTCCAAGGCCGTGGTGCGCTCCCACTGGAACGAGGAGTGGGCCTGCCGCCCCGCCGCGGCCCGCCTCCTGGACCTGGTCCGCGGCCCCGCGGCCCTGCCCCCGGCGGCCCACGCCGCGGCGGGTTAAGCGCGGTGCCGTACTCCCTGGTGGTCTTCGACTGCGACGGGGTGCTCGTGGACAGCGAGCGCCTCTGCACGGCGATCGAGGCGCGGCTGCTGACGGAGATGGGTTTTCCGCACACCCGGGACGAGGTCGTCGCGAAGTTCATGGGCCTCACCGACGCCGACGCCCTCGGCATCCTGACGCGGATGATGGGCGGGCCGCTCGCGGCCGAGTTCGACGAGCGGGCGTCGGCGGAGAGCCTGCTCGCCTTCGAGACCGTGCTCGAACCCGTGCCCGGCGTCGTGGGCGTCCTCGACGCGCTCGACGACGCGGGCGTCCCCTACCGCGTCGCGTCCTCCGGGTCGCACCGCCGGATGCGCACCACGCTGGGGGCGACCGGGCTGTACGCGCGCCTGGAGGGGCGGATCCACTCGGCGGACGACGTCGGGCGCGGCAAGCCGTGGCCCGACGTCTTCCTGCACGCCGCGGCGGCCGGGGGGCACGCGCCGGGCGACTGCGCCGTAGTCGAGGACAGCGTCAACGGGGTCCTCGCGGGGGTCGCCGCCGGCATGGACGTCCACGGCTTCGCCGGCGGGCTGGCCGGGGGGCCGGCGCTCGCCGCGGCGGGCGCGCGGGCCTTCCGCTCGATGGCGGAGCTGCCCGCCCTGCTCGGGGCCGCGCCCGGGCGGAAGCCCGGCGGGACCGGCCCCTAGAGCAGGCTGCGCAGCACCGTCGCGAGGCCGTCGTCGTCGACGCCGTCCGCGACCTCGTCGGCGACGTCCTTGACCTCGTCGGGCGCCTGGCCCATGGCGACGCCGCGGCGCGCCCACTGGAGCATCTCGACGTCGTTGCGCCCGTCGCCGACGGCGACCGTGTGCTCCGTCCCGATGCCGAGCCGCTCGCGGACCAGCTCGAGGCCACTGGCCTTGGAGATGCCCTCGGCCGCGATGTCCAGCCACGCCGTCCAGCCGACCGAGTACGTGACCCCGTGCAGGCCGATCGCGCGGACGGCCTCCCCGAAGTCCTCGGCGGTGTCGTCCGTCGAGAACACGACGAGCCGCACCGCGGTGGCGTTGGCCATCGCCTCGAACGTGACGCCGGTGGCCTCGACGCCGAAGCTGGCGTCCTGGAAGCGTTCGGTGGACAGGAAGTTGCCCTCGTCGTCCTCCAGCGCGTACTTGGCGGTCGGCAGGGCGTGCCGCAGGGCCCGCAGCGCGGGGGCGGGATCGAACGTGTTGCGGTCGACGACCTCGTAGCCGTCGGGGAGCGAGACGTCCAGCCGCACGGTCACGCCGCCGTTGCAGCAGACGGCGTAGCCGCGCTCGATGCCCAGCAGTTCGACGATCGGCAGGGTGGCGCCGAGGGAGCGCCCCGTGGAGACGACGATCTCGTGGCCGGCCTCGACGACGGCGCGGGCGGCCTCCTTCACGGCGGGGCTCATGTGCCCCTCGTGGTTGACCAGGGTGCCGTCGACGTCGAGGCAGACCATCTGGCGCGCCGCCGGGCGGGTCGCGGTGGCGGTGGCGGTGGCGGTGGCGGTGGAATTGTTCGTCCGGTCTTCGGTGCCGGGATTACTGGTGATTGTCATGCATCTAGTGAATCACCCCGGCCCGCCCGGCGGACATGGCGCCGGTCACCGCGCGGTGAACATTCCGTAAATATCCACAGCCCGTCCACACTGTGGGTTGCCCCACGCGGGCCCGCGGTTCCCCGGCCGGGCCGGCAACCGGTCGACGGGCAACCGGTCGACGAGGAACCGCGCGGGCGGTGGGCCGGCTCAGGCGACGACGGGGAAGACGTCCATGCCGCCGAGGTACGGGCGTAGCGCGGCGGGCACGGTGACCGACCCGTCGGCGTTCTGGTGGTGCTCGAGGATCGCGACGATCCAGCGCGTCGTGGCCAGCGTCCCGTTCAGCGTCGCGACGGCCCGGGTGCTCTTGCCCGGCTTGCCGTCGGCGCCGGGCACGCGCTCGCGGATGTTTAGGCGCCGCGCCTGGAACGTGGTGCAGTTCGACGTGGAGGTCAGCTCGCGGTAGGCGCCCTGCGTCGGGACCCAGGCCTCGCAGTCGAACTTCCGGGCGGCGCTCATGCCGAGGTCCCCCGCGGCGGTGTCGATGACGCGGTACGGCAGCTCGACCTTCGCGAGCATCTCCTCTTCCCAGGCGAGGAGCCGCTGGTGCTCCGCCGCCGCGTCCTCCACGGGGCAGTAGACGAACATCTCCAGTTTGTTGAACTGGTGGACCCGGATGATGCCGCGGGTGTCCTTGCCCGCGGAGCCGGCCTCGCGGCGGTAGCAGGAGCTCCACCCCGCGTAGCGGGCCGGGCCGGCGGAGAGGTCCAGGATCTCGTCGGCGTGGTAGCCGGCCAGCGCCACCTCGGAGGTGCCGGTGAGGTATAGGCCGTCGCGCTCGAGCCGGTAGATCTCGTCGTCGTGCTCGACGTCGAACCCGGTCCCCTGCATGGTCTCGGGGCGCACGAGCGTGGGCGTGATCATCGGGACGAAGCCGTTGGCCACCGCCAGGTCCAGCGCCATGTTCATCAGCGCGATCTCCAGGCGCGCGCCCACGCCGCGGAGGAAGTAGAACCGCGCGCCGGACACCTTCGCGCCGCGCTCCATGTCGATGGCGCCGAGCAGCTCGCCGAGCTCCAGGTGGTCGCGCGGCTCGAAGCCGTCCGCGGCGAAGTCGCGGGGCGTGCCCACGGTCTTCACGACCGTGAAGTCGTCCTCCCCGCCGGCCGGGGCGCCGTCCTGGATGAGGTTCGGAACCGAGCGCTGCAGCGCGGTCAGCTCCTCCTGCGCGGCGTCGGCCGCGGCCTGCGCCGCCTTGACCCGCCCGGCGAGCTCCTTGACCTCGGCGAGCAGCGCCTGCTTCTCCCCGCCCGCGGCCCGCGCGACCCGCTTGCCGAAGGCGTTCTGCTCGGCGCGCAGGTTCTCGTAGCTCGTGATCGCTTCGCGCCGCCGGGCGTCCGCGGACACGATCCGGTCCACCACCGATTCGTCGGCGCCGCGGAAGCGCTGCGAGGCGCGGAACTTGTCGGGGTGCTCTGCGAGTTCTTTTACGTCGATCACACCTACAGGTTACCGAATGGCGGCTATCGTAAGAGCACCATGCCCCTAGAGATCCTCGCCCTCATCCTCGTCGCCGCCGCCCTAGTCATCGCCGGTGTCAGCCTCTACTCCGTGCGCAAGCTCAAGACCCGGCTCGTGGTCATCGAGGAGGCGCCCGTCGTCGCGCGGTCCCTCGAGGCCGCCAAGAAGGTCGCGCTGATCGTCAATCCGTCCAAGGCGGGTGCCGAGGCGGCGATGGCGGCCGTCCGCGCCGCCTGCGTGGAGGCCGGCTTCGGGGACCCGCTGATCTACGAGACCACCGTGGAGGACCCCGGCCACTCCATGGCCGTGGAGGCCCTGGAACAGAAGTGCGACATCGTCGTCGTCGCCGGGGGGGACGGCACGCTCCGCGAGGCGGCGGAGGTCCTCGCCGACACCGACGCCATCATGGGCGTCCTCCCGCTGGGCACCGGCAACCTGCTGGCGAGGAACCTGGACTTCAACGTCGACGACATCGAGGCCGCGGTGCACACGGCGCTGCACGGCAGGATCCGCTCGATCGACGCCGCGAAGATCGTGCTCGAGCGGGCCGACGGGACCACCGAGGACCACGTGTTCCTCGTGATGGCCGGCATCGGATTCGACGCCGACATGATGAACGACACCAACGAGGACCTCAAGGCCAGGCTCGGTCCGCTGGCCTACGCCGAGGCCGGCATGCGCCACCTGCCCGGCCGGCGCCGCACGGTGACGCTCTCGCTCGACGACGGACCGGAGCAGCAGCGCAAGATCCGCTCGGTGATCTTCGCCAACTGCGGCCGGCTGCAGGGCGGGTTCGACCTGGTGCCCGACGCCGTGCTCGACGACGGCAAGCTCGACATCGTGGTGATGAGCCCGCAATCCGTGGCCGGGTGGGCGTGGATCGCGGCGAAGACCGCGCTGCGCCACCGCGGCGCCATCCCGGTCATCGACTACTACCAGGCGCGCAAGGTGCGCATGTCCGTGCCCGAACCCATCAGCTCGCAGCTCGACGGCGACACCACCGGCGACGTCGTGGCGATGACGGTGCAGATCCTGCCGCAGGCCCTGCGCCTCCGCGTCCCCGCCCGCCTGTAGGGGCGTTCCCGCCCGGCTCAGGCCCGGTGGGAACGCAGCCGCCGGACCCAGGCCGCCGCGGCGGCGAACGCCTCGTCGGTGTTGTGCCGCGCCACCGACGGGCGCGACGCGTCGGAGATGCGCGCGCTCGGGTAGGAGCCCAGGAACCGGATGTCCGGGCTGATGCGGTGGAGCCCGGCGAGCGCGTCGGCCATGCGCGCCTCGTCGATGTGGCCGTCCGCGTCGACGGAGAAGAAGTAGGAGCCGAGCCCCTGGCCCGTGGGCCGGGACTCGATCCGGCTCAGGTTCACCCCGCGGGCCGCGAACTGCTCCAGGATCCCCATGAGCGCCCCGGGGTGGTCCTCGGGGAGCGGGATGACGACGGTCGTCTTGTCCGAACCGGACGAGGGCGGCAGCTGGCCCGGGCGGCGGACGAGCACGAAGCGCGTCACGGCCCCGGCGTTGTCCTCGATGCCCGCCCGCAGGACGGTCAGCGGGTGCCGCTCGGCGACGAGGGGCGAGCAGATGGCGGCGTCGTAGGCGTTGTCCGGCTCCAGCAGCGCCAGCGCCCCGGCGGCCGTGGAGGACGCCGGGACGAACTCGGCGGCGGGGATGTTGGCCTCGGCCCAGCCCCGGCACTGCGCCCACGCGTGGCCGTGGGTCGCGACGGTGCGCACCGACTCCAGCGTGTCGACGCCGGGGCGCGCGACCAGCACGAAGGTGATGGGCACCAGGTACTCGCCCACGATCTGCAGGGACCCGCCCGTGGCGATCGCGTCCAGGGTCGCCGAGACGCCGCCCTCGACGGAGTTCTCGATGGGCACCATGGCCGCGTCCGCGGCGCCCGAGCGCACGTTCTCCAGCGCCGCGTTGACGCTGGCGGCGGGAACGCGGCGGGCGTCCGCGGCCCCGGGGACCTGGAGCAGCGCCGATTCGGTGAAGGTTCCGGAGGGCCCCAGGTAGGTGTAGATCATCGGACGGTCGGCTCCTGGCCGTTCTCGCTCTCCATCGGCAGGCCGGCCTCGAGCCAGGCCCCGCTGCCGCCCGCCACGTTGAAGGCGGTGTAGCCCTGGCCCACGAGGAATGCGGCGACCTGCGCCGAACGGCCGCCGGTGCGGCAAATCACGTAGGTGTCCTCGTCCGGGTCCAGCTCGCCGAGGCGGAGCGGGATCTCGCTCATCGGGATGTGCCGGGCCCCGGCGGCGTGGCCCTCGTTCCACTCGTAGTCTTCGCGCACGTCCAGCACCTCGGCCCCCGCGGGAACCTCGTTGACCTCGACGGTCTCGAACTCGCTCATGTTCATCCTCTCGGTGGAATCCGGCCCAACCACCCCAGCCTATAGTGGGTTCAACAACCGGGCCCCAACATTAATTCGGCGTCGTTCAGCGGCCGAACCGAGGCGCCCAACGACGACGCAGGGGGTTCCGCGTGGAGTTGCACGAGACCACCGCGGTCGGGCTGCGCGACCTGCTCGCGGCCGGCGAGGTGTCCGCCCGGGAGGTGGCGGGGCACTACCTGGGCCGCATCGAGGGGCTGAACCCGCTGTTGGGGGCCTTCGTGACGGTCACCGCCGACACCGCGCTCGAGGACGCCGCCCGGGCGGACGAGGCCCTCATCGCCGCCCGCCGCGCCGACCGCCCACCCGCGCCGCTGCACGGGATGCCGCTGGCCTGGAAGGACCTCTGGGAGGTCGCCGGCGTCCGCACCACTTACGGCACGGCCGCCCTGGAGCACGTCCGGGCCGACGCGGACCATCCGCTGGTCGCCCGCGTGCACGCCGACGGCGCCCTGAGCCTCGGCAAGACCCAGGTCCCGGAGTTCGGGCTGAACTGCTACTCGGAGAACCGCATCGCGGCCCCCGCCCGCAACCCGCTGGATCCGCGCCTCTCCCCCGGCGGATCCTCCGGCGGCAGCGCCGCGGCCGTGGCGGCAGGCATGCTCCCCTTCGCGCCGGGGAACGACGGCGGCGGCTCGGTCCGCATCCCCGCCGCCGCCTGCGGACTGGTGGGGCTGAAGCCGGGGCTTGGAACGGTGCCCACCGACCTCGGCAACGGCGTCCGCGACGCGTGGGGCGCCCCGCGCCTGGTCGTCTCCGGGCCGCTGGCCCGTGACGCCACGGACGCGGCGCTGCTGATGGACTCGCTCGTGGGCGGCACCGGGGGCGCGTACCTCGCGGCCGCGCGGGCCGCGTCCCCGGCCGGCGGGCGCCCGCTGTGCATCGGGGTGAGCCTCCGCTCCCCGTTCGAGACCCGCTACGACCTGGCCCTCGAGCCCGCGGCGCGCGCGGCGCTGGACGCCGGCGTCGCCCTCCTCGAGGCCGCGGGCCACCGGGTGGAGGATGCCGCGGTGCGCTACGACAACCGCTACGCGTCGGCGTTCCAGACCATCTGGACGGCCGGCCTGGCGGACGCGGCGATCCCGGCCGCCGGCGAGCCGCGGCTGACCCGCATCACGCGCGAGTTCCGTGACCGCGCGCTGCGCCGGCCCCCCGCGGACAAGCTGGCGGCCGCGGCGATCCTGCGCAGGATCGCCGAGGACTGCCGGGCGCAGTGGGGGCGCTACGACGCCGTGCTGACCCCCGCCCTGGCGCAGACCCCGCGCGAAATCGGCTACTACACGTCGCATGGTGCCGACGACGACTACCGGCTCCAGTGCCAATACACGCCCTTCACGTCCGTGGTCAACGTCGCCGGGGTCCCCGCCATCGTCCTGCCCACCCACACGACGCCCGAGGGGCTGTCCATGGGGGTCCAGCTCATCGGACGCCGCGGCTCCGAGGCGGGGCTGCTGGCGCTCGCGGCGCAGCTCGGGGGGGCGTGAGCGGGATCACTTAAGTGGGCATTCTCTCGTCCTTGACGGGAAAATCGTGTAAATGACCACCACCACCCAGACTCGGCCACGAGCCGAAAAGACGTTCTTCGGGCACCCCCGAATGCTGTCCACGCTCTTCAACGTCGAAATGTGGGAGCGTTTCTCCTTCTACGGCATGCAGGCCATCCTGGCCTACTACATGTACTTCTCCGTGGCCGAGGGCGGCCTCGGCATGGACCAGGGACTGGCCCTGAGCCTCGTCGGCGCGTACGGCGGCGGCGTGTACCTCAGCACCATCTTCGGAGCCTGGATCGCCGACCGCGTGCTCGGCCCGGAGCGGGTGCTGTTCTACACGGCCATCATGATCATGTCCGGCCACATCGCCCTGGCGCTGATCCCCGGCGGAACGGGCCTGGCGATCGGCCTGATCCTCGTGGCCGTGGGGTCCGGCGGCCTCAAGGCCACGGCGTCCTCGCTCGTGGGCAGCCTCTACGAGGAGAAGGACCCGCGCCGCGACGCCGGCTTCTCCATCTTCTACATGGGCGTGAACGCGGGCGCGCTGCTCGGCCCGCTGCTCACCGGCCTGCTGCAGCAGGAGCTGGGCTTCCACGTCGGCTTCGGCGCCGCGGCCGTGGGCATGGCCATCGGGCTCGCGGTCTACGCCGCCGGCCGGCGCCGGCTGCCCGAGGCCACGCAGCACGTGGCCAACCCGTTGCCGGCGAACCTGCGCTCGCGCTACGCACTCGCCGCCGCGGCCGCGCTGGCCGTCGTCGCGGCGCTGTTCGCCACCGGCGTCGTGACCACCGAGAACCTGGCCATGACCATCGCCTACGTGGTGATCGCCGCGTCGATCGCCTACTTCGTCGTCATCCTCGGTTCGCGGAAGGTCAGCGGGATCGAGCGCAAGCGCGTCACCGCCTTCATCCCGCTCTACGTCGCCTCCGCCGCGTTCTGGGCCCTGTTCCAGCAGCAGTTCACGTTCATCGCGGTCTATTCGGAGGAGCGGCTGGACCGCAACCTCTTCGGCTGGGAGATGCCGGCGTCGTGGGTCCAGTCGATCAACCCGGTGTTCATCATCGTCTTCGCGGCGGTCTTCGCGGCCCTGTGGACCCGGATGGGCACCCGCCAGCCCTCGACGGCCCTGAAGTTCGGCGGCGCGCTGGTCATCATCGGCATCGCGTACCTGATCTTCATCCCCCTCGAGTCGCTGGAAACCACCCCGCTGCTCGCCCTCGTCGGGATCCTGCTGCTGTGCACTTGGGCGGAGCTGCTGCTGAGCCCCATCGGGCTGTCCGTCGCGACCAAGCTGGCCCCGGCCGCGTTCACCACCCAGATGGTGGCGCTGTTCTTCCTGTCGGTCTCGCTCGGCACCACGCTGGCGGGCATCCTCGCCGGCTACTACACCGAGGGCAACGAGGTCCCGTACTTCGTCGCGCTCGGCGCCACCTCGATCGCGCTGGGCGTCGCACTGGCGCTGTCCGCCCCGGCGCTCAAGCGCCTCATGGGCGGCGTGAAGTAGGAACCACCGAGCAATCGGTCCGGCGAGGCCGGGTGCGGCGCGTCCACCGGCGCGCCGCACCCGGCCTCGGCCGTGTCGGCGGGACGGGCGGCGGGACGGGCAACGGTCGCAGCAGCCGTGGGCGTGGCACCCGGGCCTAGTTGGCGGCGTTCCAGTTGGTGGAGGCGATCCCGCCGAGGAACAGGCCCACAACGAGGATGAACAGGAGCCAGAGCCCGATCACCAGGTAGCCCATGACCAGCCCGGCGATCGCCATCGCGCGGCCCTCCGGCTCCCGGCGGAGGGCGATGTGCCCCAGCACCACGGCCCCGAGCTGCGGGACCAAGAGGAAGCCCCCCGTCGCGACGGCGACCACGCCGAACACCAGGGCGACGATGCTGAGCGTCTTCGGCGGGGCCGCCGGATAGCCGGCAGCCGGATAGCCGGGCGCCGGATGGCCGGCCGCCGGATGGCCCACGGCGGGGTACCCGGCCGGGGGATTCGTCGGCTCCGGACCGGGCACGGTGGACCAGGACGGGTGCTTCGGGTCGTTGAACGGCCGGTCCTGCTCGCTGCCCATGTTGCTCCTTCCGCACCGCGGCGTCGTTTTCCTCCAGTCTAGGGCGAGGAAATGTTGCACGCGGCGGCGCCAAGCGCGGCCCGATCTGCGAAGCTGTACCCATGGCCGAGAACCGAGCGGGCACCCGCGCCCTACCCCAGGACCTCATCGACGTCGACGCCGTGCTGAGCGCGTACTTCGACCTAGCCCCCGATCCGGCGGATCCCGACCAGCGGGTGGCGTTCGGGACCTCCGGGCACCGCGGCAAGTCGCTGAACGGCTCCTTCAACGAGAACCACATCGCCGCGATCACGCAGGCGATCGTCGAATACCGCGCCGGGCAGGGCATCACCGGGCCGCTCTTCGTCGGCAAGGACACCCACGCGCTCTCCGACCCGGCGCAGGACACCGCCCTGGAAGTCCTCGCGGCGAACGGCGTCCACGTGCTGCTGGACGCACGCGGCGCGTGGACGCCGACCCCGGCCGTCAGCCACGCGATCCTCGCCCACAACCGCGGCGGCTCCGGCGCGCAGGCGGACGGCATCGTCATCACACCCTCGCACAACCCGCCCTCGGACGGCGGCTTCAAGTACAACCCGCCGCACGGCGGCCCCGCCGACTCCGACGCCACGGGCTGGATCGCCGACCGCGCGAACGAACTGCTCGAGGCGGGCCTGGCGGGCGTGAAGCGCGTGCCGCTGGCCCAGGCCAAGGCGGCGGATACCGTGGGCTCCTACGACTTCCTGTCCGCATACGTCGACGACCTGCCGTCCGTGCTGGACATCGACGCCATCCGCGGCGCGGGCGTGCGCATCGGCGCCGACCCGATGGGCGGGGCGTCCGTGGACTACTGGGGGGCGATCGGCGAGCGGCACCGGCTGGACCTGACGGTCGTCAACCCGACCGTGGACCCGCGCTGGGCCTTCATGACGCTGGACTGGGACGAGAAGATCCGCATGGACTGCTCCTCGCCGTCGGCGATGGCGTCGCTGATCGCCACGGTGCGCGACGGCGGCGACGCCTACGACATCGCCACGGGAAACGACGCCGACGCCGACCGGCACGGCATCGTCACCCCGGACGCCGGGCTGATGAACCCGAACCACTACCTGGCGGTGGCGATCGACTACCTCTACCGGCACCGCCCGCTGTGGCCGGCCGACGCCGGCGTCGGCAAGACGCTGGTCAGCTCGTCGATGATCGACCGCGTGGCGCAGTCGCTGGGCCGCAAGCTGGTCGAGGTGCCGGTGGGCTTCAAGTGGTTCGTCCCGGGCCTGCTGGACGGCACCGGGGTGTTCGGCGGCGAGGAGTCCGCGGGCGCCAGCTTCGTCCGGTTCGACGGCTCGGCCTGGACCACGGACAAGGACGGGATCCTGCTGGCGCTGCTCGCCTCGGAGATCCAGGCCGTCACCGGCGCCTCGCCGAGCCGCCGGTACGCCGACCTGGCCGCTGAGTTCGGCGCCCCGGCCTACGCCCGGATCGACGCGGCGGCCAACCGTCGGCAGAAGGCGGCGCTGGCCAAGCTCTCCGCCGGGGACGTGACGGCCACGCAGCTGGCCGGCGAAACCATCACCGCCAAGCTGACGGAGGCGCCGGGCAACGGCGCCGCCATCGGCGGGCTGAAGGTCACCACCGAAAGCGCGTGGTTCGCCGCCCGCCCCTCCGGCACGGAGGACGTGTACAAGATCTACGCCGAGTCGTTCAAGGGGGCCGCGCACCTGGCCCAGGTGCAGGCCGAGGCGAAGGCGCTGGTCGACTCAGTCATTGGCTGACGCTCTCCCGGGCGGCAGACGGAACGAGGGACCCCGCGGACGGGGTCCCTCGTGCTGCGCCGGGCCGTCGCGGCCCGGTGGCGCCGGGTTCCGGCGCCGGCCGCCGGCGCCTAGTTCTTCTCGGCGGCGGCGCGGATGCCGGCGAGCACCTCGGCGACCTGGCCGGCGACCTCGGCGTCGTCCTTCGGGTGGGTCTCGGCGAAGCGCACCAGGGAGTTCGGGATGGACAGCTTGACGTCCTCGAGGACGTTCGCGCCGGCGATGCCAACGGCCTTGCGGGCCTCGTCCTGCGCCCACACGCCGCCGAACTGGCCGAAGGCCGTGCCAATGACGGCGGCCGGCTTGCCGGACACGGCGCCGGCGCCGAACGGGCGGGACAGCCAGTCGATGGCGTTCTTCAGCACCGCGGGCATGGTGCCGTTGTACTCCGGGGAGACCAGCAGCAGCGCGTCGGCGGAGCCGGCGGCCTCGCGCAGGGCGGTGACGGAGGCGGGGACGCGGCCCTCGACGTCGACGTCCTCGTTGTAGAAGGGCAGGTCCGCGAGGCCGGGGAAGACGTTGACGTCGACGCCCTCGGGGGCGTTCGCGGCCGTGGCCTCGGCGAGCTGCATGTTGGTGGAACCGCTGCGGAGGGATCCGACGAGGGTGAGAACCGTGGTGGTCATGGGGGAACTCCTTGGCATGGGGGATGCGGCGAACAGCACCGTTGATCTTTCAATAGATTCAACCGCATGCATCCACGGAATGTTCCCGTCCCGCCCGTGAGGCTGGACACACCTACATCAGCTTGCGCAGCACCTTCGTCTTGGCCCAGCCGTACGGCGGGTAGACGGCCTTCAGGGTGTCCAACATGGCCGTCTTGGACAGCACCGGCCGCAGCTGGCTGAACGTCTCGAAGCCGTACTTGCCGTGGTAGTTGCCCATGCCCGAGGGCCCCACGCCGCCGAAGGGCAGCCCCGGCACGGCCAGGTGGGCGTTGCACACGTTGTGCCCGATGCCGCCGGCGCGGACCCGGTCCTCGAACACGGACTGCAGCCGCGGCTTCTCGCTGAACAGGTACGCCGCCAGCGGCGCGGGGCGCGCGTTGACGAAGCGCACCGCGGCGTCGAAGGACTCCACGCGGATGATCGGCAGGATCGGGCCGAAGATCTCCTCGCGCATCAGCGGCGACTCCACGTCGACGCCCGCCAGCACGGTCGGCTCGATGTACAGCGCCTCGGCGTCGCGCCCGCCCCCGGAGACCAGCGTCCCGGGCCCCTGCGCGGCGGCGTCCAGGAAGCCGGCCAGGCGGTCGAAGTGGCCGCGGTTGACGATCCGCCCGTAGTCGCGGCTCTTGGCCGGGTCCTTGCCGTAGAAAGCGTTGATGGCGCGGGGCAGGTGCTTCTCCAGCTCCGCGGCGGCCGGCCCGACGGCCAGGACGTAGTCCGGCGCCACGCAGGTCTGGCCCGCGTTCAGGAACTTCCCGTACGCCAGCCGCCGCGCGATCGCCGCGTAGCTGCCGTCCACCACGACGGCGGGGCTCTTGCCCCCCAGCTCGAGGGTCACGGGCGTGAGCTGGCGCGCCGCCGCCTCGGCCACGATGCGGCCCACGCGGTCCCCGCCGGTGTAGAAGATGTGGTCCCAGCGCTGCGCGAGCAGCGCCTGGCTGGTTTCCGCGCCGCCCTCGACGACCGCCACCGCCCGCGCGTCCAGGTACTGGGGCACCAGGCGGGCGAGGAGCGCGGAACTCGCGGGGGCCGCCTCGGAGGGCTTGAGCACCGCGCAGTTGCCGGCCGCCAGCGCGGCGACCAGCGGGGAGAGGACGAGCTGGACGGGGTAGTTCCACGGGCCGATGATCAGCACCAGTCCCAGCGGCTGCGCCTCCACCTTCGCCGACGCGGGCTGGAACGCCACCGGCACGCGGACGTGCCGGGCCTCCATCCACTCCGTCAGGTGGAGCTGCGCGTGGTCGATCTCGGCGCGGACCAGGTCCAGCTCGGACAGGCGGGCCTCGACCTCGGGCTTGCCGAGGTCCGCGGCGAGGGCGTCGAGGACGTCCTGCGCGTGCTCCTCCAGCAGCCGCTCCAGCGCCCGCAGCTGGGCCGCCCGGAACCGGCGGGGATGCGCCAGCCGGGAGTCGGCGGAGTCGCGCAGCCGGCCGACGGTCTCGTTGACCCGCGGCCCGGGGGCTCCCGCGGCGGCCGCGTCGGTGGACGGGACGGCGGTTTCCTCGGCGGACGGGACGGCGGGCGCGGCCGGCGCGGCGGGGGCCCTGCGGCCGGAGAAGATACCCATACATCGACAGTAGCCGCGCCCGGTTGCCGCCGCCATGCGGCGGCGCCGGACGGGACCGGCAGGGCTCCGGCAGGGCTCCGGCAGGGCACCGGACGGAACCGGCACGGCACGGGAACCCCGGTAGGCTCTGGGGGTGAAGAAACATGCCTGCAGGAACTGCCGCTCCGCCCTGTTTTTCGAGAACTCCCGCTGCGCGGGCTGCGGGTCCGACCTCCGGTATTCCCGGAAGGAGCGCGCCATCGTTCCGCTGGACGCGAGCGGGGCGTACGTCGACCGGGACGGAAAGTCCTGGCACGTCTGCCGGAACCTCGGGCTCTCCGGCTGCACGTGGCTGGCGGACCGGGAGGGAGGCCAGTGCTTCGGCTGCGGCCTGACCCGCACCCGGCCGAACGACGCCGACGCCGCGGGCCTGTCCCAGTTCGTGGACGGCGAGCGCGCCAAGCGCCGGCTGATCGCCGAGCTGGACGCGCTGGGGCTGCCGATCGTCACGCGGTCGGAGGATCCCCAGGGGGGCCTGGCGTTCGACCTGCTCTCCAGCGCGGACGCGAACGTGGTCATCGGCCACGCCGACGGCGTCATCACCATCGACCTCGCCGAGACGGAGGACGCGTACCGCGAGCGGATGCGCGCGCAGCTCGACGAGCCCTACCGCACCATGCTCGGCCACTTCCGCCACGAGGTCGGGCACTACTTCGAGACCGTGCTCGTGTTCGCCGACGGGGAGCGGACGCGCGCCGCGCGCGCCCTCTTCGGCGACGACACCAAGGACTACCAGGCGGAGATCGACCGGCACTACGCGGAGGGCGCCCCGGAGGGCTGGCCCGAGCGCCACATCTCGCGCTACGCCACCATGCACCCCTACGAGGACTTCGCGGAGACGTTCGCGCACTACCTCCATATCCGCGACACGCTGGACACCGCGCGCGAGCACGGGCTGGCCCCGGGCGCCCCGGCCGCGGGGGCCGCGGACGGGAGCGCCTCCTTCCGCGACGTCGTCCTGGACGCGTGGCTCCCGCTGTCGGTCGCCCTGAACGAGGTGAACCGCAGCATGGGGGCCAACGACCTCTACCCCTTCGCGATCCCGGACGCCGTGCTGGACAAGCTGGAGTTCATCGACTCCCTGATCCCCTGACGGGGACGCAACATTCGCCGAGGGCGACCCTCTGCCGCTAGGCTCCCTCACATCGACTCGGGGTGTCCCGGCCGCCGGCCAGGACTGAGATAACACCCGTACTCACCTGATCTAGCTAGCACTAGCGGAGGGATGTCGCCCATGGATTCCCGTGCGCCTTCACACCTTGTTCCACCACCCGTCTCCCCCGCGCTGGCCGCGGAGAGCCTGGCGCGGGTCCGCGCCACGGCGCCACTCGTCCAGTGCCTGACCAACACCGTGGTCGCGAACTTCACGGCCAACGTGCTGCTCGCCGCGGGGGCCTCGCCGGCCATGGTCGACGTCCCCGGCGAGGCCGGGGGGTTCGCGCGCATCGCCTCCGGCGTCCTCGTGAACCTCGGCACGCCGCACCGCGCGCAGCGCGAGGGCATGGTGGAGGCCGCCCGGGCGGCTCACGAGGCCGGCACCGCGTGGGTCCTCGACCCCGTCGCGGTCGGCGCCCTGGGGCTGCGCACCGACTTCGCCCGCCTGCTGGTCGAGCTGCGTCCCGGCGTCGTGCGCGGAAACGCCTCGGAGGTCATGGCCCTCGCGGGATGCGGCGCCGGAGGCCGTGGGGTCGACGCGACCGACGGCGTCGAGGCGGCCGGCGAGGCGGCCACGGCCTTGGCCCGCCGAACGGGCGGCGTTGTGGCGGTCTCCGGGGCCGTGGACCTGATCACCGACGGCGGCAGCGTGGTCCGCGTCCACGGCGGCAGCGCGGCGCTGACCCGCGTCACGGGCGGCGGCTGCGCGCTGGGCGCGCTCGTCGCGGCCTTCTGCGCGGTGTCCCGCGACCCGTTCGCCGGCACGGTCGCGGCACACGCCTTCTACGCCGTCGCGTCCGAGACCGCGGACGCGGCCTCCTCCGGGCCGGGCAGCTTCGCCGTCGCGTTCCTGGACGCGCTGTCCGGCACGACGCCGGACGAGCTCGCCGGGCGGGCGGTGCTGCGGTGAGCGCCGCGGACGCCTCCCGCCGGGACGGGCCGGGGCGGCCCCGCTTCGGTCACCACGCCTTCGACCTGGGGCTCTACCTGGTGGCCGACGGGGACAGCGCGAACGGTCGACCGCTGGCGGAGATCGTCGCGGCGGCGGTCGAGGGCGGAGCGACCTTCGTCCAGCTGCGCCGCAAGGACGCCCCCGCGCGGGCGTTCCTGGACGACGTCGCCGCCTGCGCCGCGTACACCGCCGGGCGCGCCGCCCTCGTCGTCAACGACCGTGTCGACGTGTACCTGGCCGCGCGCGCCGCCGGGGTGCGCGTGGACGGCGTACACATCGGGCAGTCGGACCTCCCCGCGCCGCTGGTGCGGCGGCTGCTGGGGCCCGGCGCCATCCTGGGCCTCAGCGCCGGCACGCCCGCCGAGCTCGCCGCGCTCGCGGCGATGCCGGCCGGGACGGTCTCCTACCTGGGGACCGGCGCGGTGCGGCCCACTCCCACGAAGCCGGACCACCCCGATACCCTCGGCTTCGTCGGACTGGCGGAGTTCGCCGCCGCCGCTCCCCTGCCGTGCGTGGCCATCGGCGGGCTGGGGCACGGCGACGCCGCGGCCGTGGCGGACGCCGGGGCCGCCGGCATGGCCGTGGTCCGCGCGATCTGCGCGGCCGACGACCCCGCGGCCGCCGCCCGTTCCCTGCGTGCGGAGTGGGACGCGGCGTCGGCCGCGCTCCGGCTGGGGACCCGCGCGTGAGCGCCGTCCCCAACATCCTGTCCATCGCCGGCTCGGACCCCTCCGGCGGCGCCGGCATCCAGGCGGACCTCAAGTCGATCGCGGCGTGCGGCGGCTATGGCATGGCCGCCATCACCGCGCTCACGGCGCAGAACACGCGCGGCGTAACCGGCGTGCACATCCCGCCGGCGGAATTCCTGTCCGCCCAGCTGGCGGCCATCTCCGAGGACGTCCGCGTCGACGCGGTCAAGATCGGCATGCTCGGCACCGCGGGGGCCATCCGCGCGGTGACCGGCTGGCTCCGGACCCTCCCCCGGGTCCCGGTGGTGCTGGATCCCGTGATGGTCGCCACCAGCGGGGACCGGCTGCTGGCCGCCGACGCCGACGCCGCCCTGCGCGCGCTGCTCCGCATGGTCGACGTCGTGACTCCCAACCTCGCCGAACTCGCCGTGCTGGCCGGCGAACCGACCGCCCCGTCGTGGGAGCGGGCCCTGACGCAGGCGCGGGCCGTGGCCGCCGAGTACGGGGTCCTGGTGCTGGCGAAGGGCGGCCACCTCGCCGACCGCCGCGGCGGTTGCCCCGACGCGCTCGTGGACTCCCGCGGCGTCGTGCTGGAGGTCGTGGCCGACTGGGCGAACACCCGGAACACCCACGGGACCGGCTGCTCGTTGTCCTCCGCGCTCGCGACGCTGTACGCGCGGACGGGAAGCTGGCCGGATGCCCTGCGGCTGGGCAAGGCGTGGCTCGGCCGGGCCCTGGCGGACGCGGACGCGCTCGACGTCGGCTCGGACGCGGGCCACGGGCCGGTCCACCACTTCGCGGGCCTCTGGGCCGGGGAGCGGCCGCCGTCCCCGGCGGCTTTGGTCGACACGTGGTGGGACGCGATCGCCGGCGTGAGGGAGGACATCGACGCGCTGGCGTTCGTCCGGGGGCTCAAGGACGGGACGCTGGCCCGCGCGGACTTCGAGCACTACCTCCGGCAGGACGCCCTGTACCTGCGCACCTACGCGCAGGCCCTGTCCCGCGCCTCGGCGCTGGCGCCGGACGCCGGACAGCAGCGGTTCTGGGCCTCCGCGGCCGCCGGCTGCCTCGAGGAGGAGCTGCAGCTGCACCGCACGCGGCTCGGCTCCGGCCCGCCGCCCGAACCGAGCGCCACCACGGCCGCCTATTTGAACCACCTCACGGCCTCCGGGCGGACGTACCCGGTGCTCGTCGCGGCGATCCTGCCGTGCTTCTGGCTGTACCAGGACACGGGCTCCCGGCTCGCCGCCGCCCACCGGGACGGGCACCCGTACGCGGACTGGCTCGCGGCCTACTCCTCCGTCGAATTCGACCGGGCGACGCGCGAAGCCGTCGCCGTCGTCCAGAAAGTGGCGCTGCGTGCGCGCGAGGACGAGGTCGCGGACATGCGCCGGGCCTTCGTCGAGTCCGCGCGGCACGAGCTGCTGTTCTTCGCGCAGACCGAAGCCGATGGCGACCCCGGAGGCTCCGGGGCGGCCTTCGGGTCACCGCGGTGGGCCGTGGCGCGGGCGGAGTAGGATTCCGTGAGGGTTCCGGACGGGCCGCCACCGCGGCGCCGCGCCGCCGCCCCTGCCCAGCACCCCTCCCGGAAGGCCCCCATGAGCAACCCCCTCGGCTTCGGCTGGACCCTGCACGGCGACGGCAAGACCATCCGCCCGGGCACCGTCGTCGCGCCCGACGAACGGTTGAACTGGTTCCAGACCACGGGCATCGGCGTCCAGCACGTGATGGCGATGTTCGGGGCGACCGTCCTGGTCCCGACCATCACGGGGTTCCCCGTGACCACCACGCTGCTGTTCTCCGGCATCGGCACGCTGCTGTTCCTGATCATCACGGCCGGCCGCGTCCCCAGCTACCTGGGCTCGTCGTTCGCGTTCATCGCGCCCGTCATGGCCTCGATGAGCGCCCACGGGATGGCCGGCGCCCTCGGCGGGATCGTGGCCTCCGGCGTCGCCCTGTTCCTCGTCGGCCTGGTGGTCCAGAAGGCCGGCACGGGATGGATCCACGCCCTGATGCCGCCGGTCGTCATGGGCACCATCGTCGCGCTCATCGGGCTGAACCTGGCCACGACCACGACGGCGGCCATCGAGGAGGTGCCGCTGACCACCTTCGCCACGGTCGGGGCGATCGTCCTGTCCGCGGTGCTGTTCCGGGGCCTGCTGGGGCGCCTGTCCATCCTGGTCGGCATCGTCGTCGGCTACCTGGTGGCGCTGGCCCAGGGCCAGGTCCGGTTCGACTCCG
Organism: Arthrobacter halodurans; assembly: GCF_041877255.1. NCBI lineage: Bacteria > Bacillati > Actinomycetota > Actinomycetes > Micrococcales > Micrococcaceae > Arthrobacter > Arthrobacter halodurans. The sequence goes on along the minus strand of NZ_JBHDLJ010000019.1, from coordinate 29,426 downwards.
TGGGCGAGGCCGGCTGGGTCGGCCTGCCGCCGTTCGCGTTCCCCGAGTTCCACCTCGACGTGCTGGCGCTGTTCATCCCGGTCGTGTTCGTGCTGGTCGCCGAGAACATCGGCCACGTCAAGACCGTGGCCCTCATGACCAACCGCCCGCTCGACGACGTCAACGGCCGCGCGCTCATGGCCGACGGCGCCGCGACGGTCCTCGCCGGCTTCGGCGGCGGCTCCGGCACCACCACCTACGCCGAGAACATCGGCGTCATGGCCTCGTCCCGCGTCTACTCGACCGCCGCCTACTGGGTGGCCGGCACCGTGGCCATCCTCGTCGCCTTCCTGCCCAAGTTCGGCGCGCTGATCAACACCATCCCGGCCGGGGTCAGCGGCGGCGCCGGGATCGTGCTGTACGGCATGATCGGCATCATCGGCGCACGCCTGTGGGTGCAGAACCGGGTGAACTTCTCCAACCCGATCAACCTGATGACCGCCGGCACGGGCCTCATCATCGCGATCTCCAACCCGACGCTGGCGGTCGGCGGGATGCAGTTCGGGGGGATCGCGCTGGGCACGGCCGCGACCCTGGTGATCTTCCACGCGATGACCTCGATCGCGCGGGTCCGCGGCACCGAGCCGACCGACGCGCCGGAGGACGAGGGCACGCAGCCGAGCAAGCTCGGCTAGCGGCGCCGGGGTCCCGCCCGGCCCGGACGCTAGGATGGCCGGATGGCCGCGTGGAACGACGAGTGGGAAACCGAACGCTGGAGGGCCGCGGCCCACGAGTGGATCTCCGGCGTGCTCGCCTCCTACGGGCTGGGGCCGGCGGGGCCCTACGAGCCCCGCGGGACGCACCTGTGGTCCACCGAGATCGGGGTCCCCACAGACCACGGCCCGCTGGTCTTCAGGGCCAACTGCCCCGGGCAGCTCGCCGAGGCCTCCGTGGCTTCCGCGGCCGCCGCCTTGGCCCCCGCGCAGCTGGTCATGCCGCTGGCCGTCGACGCCCCGAGGGGGTGGATGCTTTCCCCCGACTACGGGCAGGCCCTGCGGCCGCTGCCGGCGGCCGACGAACGGTCCTGGACCCGCCTGGTCCGCGACTTCGCGCGCGTGCAGCTGGACCTCCTGCCCTTCGGTGACGAGCTGTTCGACGCCGGCCTGCTGCAGCTGGATCCCGCGTGGCTGCCGGCCCACGTCGAGGACCAGGTGGCGCTGCACGCCTCCCTGCCCCCGGGACATCCGCTCCGCCTCGCCGAGGACGACGCGGCGGGGCTGCGCTCCGGCATGTCCGAGGTCCGGCGCATGTGCGGCCTGCTGGCCGCGGGGCCCGTCCCGCTGAGCCTGGACCACCACGACCTGCGCCGCGGCGCCGCGCTGGTGCCGACCGCCGCGGGCGAGCCGTTGCGCTTCACCGGCCTGCGCGGCGCGTACTGGGCCCACCCGTTCTCCTCGCTCGGCGTCCCCGTCCGCGAGATGTGCGCGGAGCTGCGCACCACGCCCGCGGACCCGCGCGTCGCACGGGTCGTCGCGGCCTACCTGGAGCGGTGGGGCGAGTACGGCACCGTGGACGAGCTGCGGCCCTACGTGGAACCGGCCCTGCGCCTGGGCCGGCTGCGGGAGCACGGCACGTGGATGCGCATCCTGGCCGGCGCCGCGGACGCCGACGTCGCCCGGTACGCGCCGCGCGCCCTGCGTCCGCTGGCGGAGCTGACGCGGCCGGTCCTGGGCTGAGCACCCCCGGTCAGGGCGCGCCGGACCGGTCGGCGCCGCGGTCGAGGGGGCGCTGCGGCCAGCAGCCGCGCTCGGCCATCACCGCCGCCAACACGTCGGCGCGGTCCGACATCAGCCCGTCGACGCCGAGGTCCAGCAGGCGGTGCATCTCGTCGGGCCGGTCCACCACCCACACGTGCACATGCAGCCCGGCCGCGTGGGCGCGGCGCACGAACCCCGGGGTCACCACCGTCACCGACCCGTGGCGCACCGGGACCTGCAGGGCCGCGACGCCGCGCAGCAGCGGCCGCAGGACGGGCATCAGCCCGAGCGGGCCGAGGAACGTCGCCAGGGCGATCGTCGGCGCGCCGCCGCTGGTCGCGATCGGCACGCCGAGCTCGCGCAGCAGCCGCCGCCTCCTGGAGTCGGCGAAGGACGCGACCAGCACCCGGTCCTGCGCCCCGTGGAGGGCCACCGCGCGGGCCAGCAGCGCGGCCGAGCGCGCGTCCTTGACGTCCACGTTGAGCCGCACATCCGGCCACTCGGCCAAGAGCTCCTCGAAGGCGGGAATCGGCTCCCTGCCGGCGACGCGCAGCCGCCGCAGCTCGCCGAACGCGTGGTCGCCCAGCCGGCCGGACCCGTCCGTCACCCGGTCCAGGGTCTCGTCGTGGAACACCATGAGCCGTCCGTCGCGGCTGGCGCGCACATCCAGCTCGAGGTAGCGGAAGCCCAGCCCGACGGCGGCGCGGAACGCCGCCATGGTGTTCTCCTCGCCCCGCGGCGCGAAGCCGCGGTGCGCGAAGGCCAGCGGCCAGGGCGCCGGAACGGAGCCGGGTCCCGGAGCCGGGGCTGGCGGGTCCGTGAGCGGTTGCCGCAGGAAGGGGACGTCCGCGGCGCGATGGGATCTCACGGGGCAGATGATACCGCCTTCCCCGCGTGGACGCGCCGCTAGGGCCGCCGGGCGGCGCGTGCCCCGAGGAGGTCCTCGAGGACGCGCGCGACGCCGTCGTCCGCGAGGCTCCCGGCGACGCGCCCCGCGGCCGCCTTGGCCAGCGCGTGTCCGGAGCCCATGGCGTAGCCGTGCCCGGCCCAGCCGAGCATCTCGACGTCGTTCGGCATGTCGCCGAACGCCACGACGTCCTCGGCGGCGATGCCGCGCCCCGCGGCGTAGACCTCCAGCGCGACGGCCTTGTTCACGCCGGGGCGCGCCATCTCCAGCATCGCGACGCCGGGGGCGGAGTGCGTGACCGCCACCAGGTGTCCCACGGCCGGGTGGACCGCCTCGAGGAACTCGTCGGCCGTGTAGCGCAGGGACTTGGCCATGAACTTGACCACGCCCTCCTCGCCGAGGCGCCGCATCGGGAAGCGGGCCGGGACGACGCCCTCCAGCAGGTGGTGCCCGACGTCGTCGACGAAGTCCGGTTCCAGGTACAGGCCGCGGGTGGTCTCCGCGGCGAAGCGCGCCCCGGGCTCGAGCCCGAGGATCAGGGACCGCGCGTCGCGGACGGCACCGGTCCCGAGCGTCTTGGCGTCGAGCACCAGCTCGGCCTCGAGGTCGTACACGAGCGCCCCGTTGGAGCAGATGACCGTGCCGAGGTGCCCGAACGCCCGGCGCACCGGCCCGAGCCAGCGGAACGGCCGGCCGGTGACGAACACGATCTCCACGCCGGCGTCGCGCGCCGCGTGGAACGCGCGCACGGTCCGCGCGGAGATCGTTTCGTCGGGGTGCAGGATGGTGCCGTCGAGGTCGCTCGCGATCAGGCGCATGGGTTCTCCGGGCTGCCCGGCTACGGGATCTCGTGGCGGTACGGCGGATTCGCGCCGGCACGCGACACGGTCACGGCCGCGGCGCGCGCGGCGTAGGAGAGGATCTCGCCCAGCTGGCCCGGCGTCAGGGCGTGCAGGTCCCCGCGGTGTGCGGAACCCACCAGCTCGCGGTCCACCAGGGCCGACAGCAGGGCCGCCATGAAGGAGTCGCCGGCCCCGACGCTGTCAACGACGTCGACCACGGGCGCCTCGGCGCGGGCCGGGCCCCCGGCCACGAGGCCCCAGGGACCGCGGGAGCCGTAGGTGGCGACGACCATCGCCGGGCCCAGCTCGAGCCAGGTCTGGCACGTCTCCTCGACGCTGCGGTGCGGGTAGAGCCACTCGAGGTCGCTGTCGCTGGCGCGAACCACGTCGCTGAGCTCCACGAAGCGCTCGACCTGGGCCACCGCCTCGCCGTGGTCCTCCATGAAGCTGGGGCGAACGTTCGGGTCGAAGGAGATGGTCGCGTGCGGGCGCGCGCGGCGGACCGCCTCCAGCACCGTGGTGGCGCCCGGCTCCAGGATGGTGGCGATGGAGCCGGTGTGCAGCAGCTGCGCGTCGTCGAGGGCGCGCGGGGCGACGGCCTCGAAGCCGGACAGGTCCCAGACCAGGTCGAAGTCGTAGGTGGCGGCGCCGACGGGATCCAGCACGCCGCGGGCCGTGCTGGTGGGCAGGCCGTCCGGCGGCAGCACCTCCTGCACGTCGTTGGCCCGCAGGTGCTCGTGGATCATGCGGCCGTAGCCGTCGTCGCCGTAGCGGCCGACGAACGTGACGGGATGGCCGAGCCGGGCCAGCCCGACGGCAACGTTCATGGGGCTACCGCCGACGTAGCTCTCCGGGGCGGACATGCCGCCGGACAGGACGTCTACCAGGGCCTCACCAATGACTGTCAGCACAACTCAACCTCACCCTCGGTGTTGACGCGGTGAACTCAATATACCGGTCGGGCGGCGCCGCCGCGGCCGCGGGGCCGTCCCGGCGCAGCGCCCGGCCGGTCCCGGCGCGCGCCGGTGAGCTCGGAGAGGGCGTCCACGCAGGCCTCCCAGGCCGCGGTGCCCGGGGTGATCGGCGCGAAGTGGTCCCCCGGCATCCAGGCGAAGCGGGCGGGGTCGCCCGCCGCCCGGGCGGCCCGCGCGTATCCCCGGGACAGCGCGTCCGGGACGGCGTCGTCGGCGTCGCCGTGGAGCGCCACGACGGGCACGCCGATGGGCAGCATCCGCGCCGGGTCCGCGAGCGCCCAGCGCTCCGGGTCGCGCTCCGGGTCGGCTCCCATCAGCTCCCGCGCCGCCCCGTCGCTCAGGCCGAGGCGCCCGGCCTCGGCGAGGTCCAGCACGCCCGCCTGGCTGACCACGCCCGCCGGCCGCACGGCGGGGCCGGAACCGGGGGCGCCGGCGGGCAGGGTGTGCCGCCCCGCCGCCCAGGCGCCGAGGTGGCCGCCGGCCGAGTGGCCCACCACGACGACGGGTCCCGGCTCCAGCCCCAGGGACCCGAGGACGGGGGCCAGCAGGTCGATCCCGGCCGCCACGTCCTCGAACGTCTCCGGCCACCCGCCGCGGTCGCCCTCCGGGCCGCCGGTGCGCCGGTACTCCAGGTTCCAGGCCACCCAGCCGCGGGCGGCCAGGTCCGCGGCCAGCGGCCGCCCGAGCCCGGCGTCGTACCGGGCGCGCCAGTAGCCGCCGTGGACGAGGACCGCCGTGCCGGGACGGGTGCGCGCGGCCGGCAGGTAGAGCTCGGCGTACTGGCTGGGGGCGGGGCCGTAGCGGTGCGTGCCGGGCGGCGCCGCGGGGGCGGTCACGGGCTACCGCCCCGGGAAGACGGGCGTCTCCTTGGCCAGGAACGCCGCGCGGCCGGCCACGGAGTCCTCGGTGGTGAACGCCTCGTGGAAGCTGCGCGCCTCGAGCTCCAGGCCGGCCTCGACGTCGAGCCCGTAGATCCCGTTCAGGGCGGACTTGGCGTTGGCGACGGCGGTCGGCGCCTTGGTGGCGATCTCCGCAACCGTGGCCTTCGCCGCGGCCATCAGGGCCTCGGCGTCGGGGAACACGGCGTTGGCCAGCCCGATGCGCAGCGCCTCGTCCGCCGGGACGCGCCGCCCGGTGTAGATCAGCTCCCGCGCCTGGCCCACGCCGACCCGCTGCTGCAGCCGGACGGAGCCGCCGAAGCCCGGCACCAGCCCGAGGTTCACCTCCGGCTGGCCGAAGCTCGCGTTGGCCGAGGCGTAGATGAAGTCGCAGGCCATCGCCAGCTCGCAGCCGCCGCCCAGCGCGAAGCCGTTCACCGCGGCGACCACGGGCACGGGCAGGGCCTCGAGCCGGAGGGTGACCTGGTGCATGCGCCGCGCGTACGCCTCGGCCTCATCGGCACCCATGGCGGACATCTCGCGGATGTCGGCCCCCGCGACGAACGCCTTGGCGCCGGCGCCCGTCAGGATCATCCCGCGGACGGGCCAGTCGCCGTCCCTGCCGATCCCCGCCAGGACGCCGGTGAGCGCGAGCAGGTCGTCGACGACCTGGCCGGCGAGCGCGTTCATCGCCTGCGGCCGGTCGACCGTCACCACCAGGGCGGGCCCGTCGGCCTCGACCGCCAGCGTTGTGTACGTTCCCCAGTCCATGGTGTGCTCCTTCGACGTCGTGTGGGCTCCAGCATGCCAGAGCGGCGGCGGACCCGCCGGGGCTACGCCTCGCGCGGCGGGTACTGGCGGAACTTCCGGAACTGGTTCAGCGAGCTCAGCGCGATGTACAGCAGCCGCCGCGGGTGCCGCTCGGCGCGGTAGCGCAACGGGTTCGCGACCCGTCCGGCCCGCATCAGCCGGGCGGCCTTCTCCCCCACCGGGCCGCGCAGGTGCCGGCGCAGCAGCGCCAGCGGCAGCACGGTGTAGAGGACCTCCTCGCGCAGGATCTCCGGGCCGGTGCCCGCGCCCGCCACCGTGGTGCCGGCGATCGTGCCCGCGTTGGTTCCCGCGCCGGCGCCCGCCGGGGGGACGGCGGCGGCACCGGCGGCGGCCTTCCCCGGGCGCGCGCCGGCGTCGTACCCCTCGCCCAGGTACTCGCGGACGTAGAAGCGGGCCGCGTTGTGCCCCGCGGCGGTCAGGTAGAAGTGGTTGCGGCCCAGCCGCGGGTTGAGCTCGAAGAACTTGACGACGCCGTCGCGCGGGTCCAGCTTGGCGTCGAACATCGCGAAGCCCGTCCAGCCGAGGTGCTCGAGGACGCGCCGCCCCTGCTCGATGACCTCCTCGTTCACGGCCGTGACGATGCCCGCGGAGTTCCCCAGCACGATCGGGGCGTGCTCCTCGACGACGACCTCGCCGTAGCCGGCGAACCGCACCGTGCCGGAGCGGTCGGAGAAGTAGGTGCACAGGCGCATGTTGGTGTCCCCGCCGGGAACGAGCTCCTGCAGGATGAACGGCTCGCCGTAGCCGGAGGCGGCGATCCGGTCCAGCAGGTCCCCAAGCTCCGTGCGGTCGGCGATGGTGTGGATCTTCTGCTTGCCGGCGAACTTCGCGCGGACCCACGCGGAGCTGTCCGCGGGCTTGCCGATCAGCGGGAAGGGCAGGTCGTCCGGGAGCGGCTGCGGGTGGGCGTCCGTCCGGTAGGCGAGGGTGCGCGGGTGCGGGACGCCGAGCTCGTCGCACAGCGCGTAGAAGTTCTGCTTCAGGGCGGCCCGCTCCATGGTCGCCAACGGCACGTACGGGATGGTGTACCACGGCTCCAGCGCCGCCCGGTGGCGCGTGATCAGCATGACCTGCAGGTCGAGCGAGCCGCAGAGCAGCAGCGGGCGGGGGTTCGCGCCGTCCGCGGTCAGCTCGCGCGCCAGCTCCAGCAGGTGCGCGACGACGGCGTCCTCGTCCACCATGGTCCCGGCGGGCCGGACGTCGATCGCCACCGAGTGCTCGAGCACGCCGTTGGACCCGGCGGGCACGGCGGCGCAGACGGCGCCGTAGGCCTCGTGGAACTCGCGGGCCAGCGAGTACGTGCCGATGTCGCCGCCCAGGATGACGGGGACGAAGGGCTGGGAGTCGGGAATGCGCATGGCATCTAACCTATCGGCACCGCGGCCGCGACGCCTCGGCGGGCGGACCCGAGCGCGCCATCCGCGTCCGCATGTACTGTGAGAGGCACCACACTTGCTGGAGGCAACGATCCCAGGCCCCGCGGGCGGGGCCGGCGCCGCGACCGACCACCCCGACCACGAGGAGGCCCCCTTGGGCTGGCTTGACCGTTCACATTCCGTCGCCCCTCCGGGCTTCAACCGCTGGCTCATCCCGCCGGCCGCGCTGGCCGTGCACCTGTGCATCGGGCAGGCCTACGCCACCAGCGTCTACAAGACGTCGCTCGTGGAGCACTTCCAGACCAGCCAGACGGCCATCGGGGTCATCTTCTCCATCGCGATCGTGATGCTGGGCCTGTCGGCCGCCATCATGGGCACCTGGGTGGAGCGCAGCGGACCGCGCAAGGCCATGTTCGCGGCGGCGTGCTTCTGGGCGGCCGGCTTCCTGGTCGGCTCGCTGGGGATCTCCACCGGGCAGTTGTGGCTGGTCTACGTCGGCTACGGCTTCCTCGGCGGCATCGGCCTTGGCATCGGCTACATCTCCCCGGTCTCCACGCTCATCAAGTGGTTCCCCGACCGGCCGGGCATGGCCACCGGCATGGCCATCATGGGCTTCGGCGGCGGCGCCATGATCGCGTCCCCGATGTCCACGCAGCTGCTGCGCGGCTTCGACCCGGAGTCCGGCGCGCAGGGCTGGGTGGCCAGCGGCGATTCCGTCGCGAAACTCTTCCTCACGCTGGGCATCGTCTACTTCGTGGTCATGATGTACGGGGTCTTCAGCATCCGCGTCCCCGCCGAGGGGTGGCGCCCCAACGGCTGGGACCCGTCGATGGCCAAGCGTTCCGGACTGGTCACGCGGAACAACGTCTCGGCGTCGAACGCCATCAAGACCCGGCAGTTCTGGCTGCTGTGGACCGTGCTCTTCCTGAACGTCACGGCGGGCATCGGCATCCTCGAGCAGGCCTCCCCGATGATCCAGGACTTCTTCCGCGCGGACGACGGCGTCTCCGCGGTCAGCGCGGCGGTCGCCGGCGGCTTCGTGGGCCTGCTGTCGATCGGCAACATGGCGGGCCGCTTCGCCTGGTCCAGCACCTCCGACCTCATCGGCCGGAAGAACATCTACATGGTCTACCTCGGCGTCGGCGCCCTGCTCTACGTGGGCCTGGCCCTGATCGGGGGGACCAACCGGTTCCTGTTCATCCTGCTGGCGTTCGTCATCATCAGCTTCTACGGCGGCGGCTTCGCCACCGCTCCGGCCTACCTGAAGGACCTCTTCGGCACGTTCCAGGTCGGCGCGATCCACGGGCGCCTGCTCACGGCCTGGTCCGCCGCGGGCATCGCCGGGCCGATGATCGTCAACGGCATGCTGGACGCCCAGGGCAAGCCCGGCACCCTCAGCGCCGAGAACTACCAGCCGGTGCTGCTGACCATGGTGGCGCTGCTCGTCGTCGGATTCGCCGCCAACCTGCTCATCAAGCCCGTGGACCGGAAGTTCCACGAGCCGGAGAAGACCCCCGTCCCCGAGTTCGCAAAGGAGGCCTGACATGGCCGCATCCCCGGGATCCGCGGCCCACGCCGGCCCCGACCGCCACGACGTCCCCACCAACACGGCGGCCGGCCGGCTGGCGCTCGGCTGGCTGCTGGTCGGCGTCCCGCTGGCCTACGGGGTGACCCAGACGCTCGCGCGCGTCGCCCAGCTGTTCCAGTAGCGGGTTAGGCGTCGCCCAGATCGGCCTCGAGCGCAGCGCGCACCTCGTCGACGAGGTGCTGCATGTGCCGCTCGGCGCCGGCGGAGTCGCCCGCGGCGACGGACCGCGCCACGGCCTCGTGCTCCTCGAGGGCCTCGCGGCGGGGGTTGAACGGCATCAGCCCCTGCCGCGTCCGGCCCGTGAGGACCTCCTCCACGACCCCGCCGAGCGCCGCGAACATCGAGTTGCCGCTGGAGGTCAGCAGGAGGCGGTGGAACTCGATGTCCACCTTCAGGAACGCCTCCAGGTCCCCCGCCTCGCCCCAGCGGCGCAGGTCCGCGGCGAGCCGCAGGACGTGCTCCCGCGCCGCGGCGTCCGCCCGGCGCGCGGCGCCGGCCGCGGCGAGCGGCTCGACGGCGATGCGCAGCTCGGTCAGCTCGGCGTACTGGCGCTCGCGGCCCGGCCCGGCGAGCTTCCAGCGGATGACCCGCGGATCGTACGGCGCCCAGAACCGGGGCTCCTGCACCACCAGGCCCAGGCGGCGCTTGGGGTAGACCAGCCGCAGGGACTCCAACACCCGCATGCAGTCGCGCATGACCGTGCGGGAAACGCCGAAGCGGGCCTGCAGGCTCTCCAGCGTGAGCCGGTCCCCGGGGGCGAGCACCCCGTCGACGATTTCCCGGCCGAGCGCCTCGACGATGGGTTCCTGGAGCACCTCGGCGCCGGCGGGCATTTGCATGCCTTCATCCTAGCCAGCGCGCCCGCGCTGCGGACCAAAAAGGTACTACCTTTGCGCCGTTAAAGGTGTTATCTTTTCCGTACCGGATGCGCCACCCCGCCTCCAGGCCAACGACGTCCTTTCAGGAGATCTGCCATGGCACCATCGAACCCGGCGCCCGCCCCCGTCCATCTGGTGGTGATGGGCGTCTCCGGATCCGGCAAGACCACGCTGGCCGCGCTGCTGGGACAGCGCCTGGACTGCCCCGTGGCCGAGGCCGACGAGTTCCACCCCGCCGCCAACATCGCCAAGATGGCCTCCGGCACGCCCCTGACCGACGAGGACCGCTGGCCCTGGCTGGGCGCGATCCGCGACTGGATGACGGACAACGCCGCGTCCGGCCGCGGCAGCATCGTCACCTGCTCGGCACTCAAGCGCAGCTACCGCGACCTCCTGCGCGAGGCCTCCGGCGTCGTGCGCTTCGTGCACGTCACGGGCGACCCGGCGCTCGTCGCCGAGCGCATGCGGCACCGGTCCGGGCACTTCATGCCCGAGACCCTCCTGCCCAGCCAGCTCCAGGCGCTCGAGCCGCTCGGCGCCGGCGAGGACGGGCTGACGCTGGCCAACGACTCCACCCCCGAAGACCTCGCGGACCGGGCCCTCGCGGCGCTCGGCCTGCGCTGACCGACCCCGACCGCCCTACGGAGAACACATGACCATCGAAGGCTGGACCCAAACCCTGGGCGCCGGACCGCTGCTCGGCATCGCCGCCGTCGCGATCCTCGCGCTCCTGTTCCTCATCATCAAGCTGCGGATGCACGCGTTCGTCGCGCTGATCCTGGTCTCCCTGCTCACCGCCTTCGCCACGGGCATCCCCGCCGACTCGGTCGTGTCCGTCCTGACCCAGGGCTTCGGGTCGACCCTCGCCGCCGTCGCACTGCTGGTCGGCCTCGGCGCGATGCTGGGACGCATCGTCGAGGTCTCGGGCGGCGCCAAGGTCCTCGCCGACCACCTGATCCGGGCCTTCGGCGAGAAGCGCGCGCCCTTCGCCCTCGGCGTCGCCTCGCTGATCTTCGGCTTCCCGATCTTCTTCGACGCCGGGCTCATCGTCATGCTGCCCGTGGTCTTCGCCGTCGGCCGCCGCCTGGGCGGATCGGTCCTGCTCTACGGCCTGCCGGCCGCGGGCGCCTTCTCCGTGATGCACATCTTCGTGCCGCCGCACCCGGGCCCCGTGGCCGCGAGCGAATTCTTCGAGGCGAACGTCGGCTACGTGCTGCTGATCGGCCTCGTCGTGGCGCTGCCCACCTGGTACGTCACCAGCTACCTCTTCGGTAAGTGGGCCGGCAAGAAGTGGAACCTCCCGATCCCGAACATCCTGGGCCAGGCCGACGCCGCGCACGAGGCCAACCCGCCCCGCTTCGGCACCGTCGTGGGCGTCCTGCTCCTGCCGCTGGTCCTGATCTTCCTCAACACCGGGCTGAACACGCTCAACGCGGCCGGCGCACTCCCGGAGGGCTCCGAGGACGCCGCCTGGTACCAGATCCTGCGCACCATCGGCGAGACCCCCGTCGCCCTGCTCATCTCGCTGCTCGTCGCCGCCGTCGCCCTCGGCATGCGCCGCGGCATGGACAAGTCGGCGATCGAGCAGGTCATGGAACAGGCCCTCGGGCCCGTCTGCTCGGTCATCCTGATCACCGGCGCCGGCGGCATGTTCGGCGGCGTGCTGCGCGCCTCCGGCATCGGCGACGCCCTGGCCGACGTGCTCGGCGACCTCGGCGTCCCGCTGATCCTGGCCGGGTTCATCATCGCCGGCGTGCTGCGCATCGCCCAGGGCTCGGCGACCGTGGCCCTGACCACCGCCGCGGGGCTGCTCGCCCCCGCCGTCGCCGCCGCCGGGCTCAGCGAGGTGCAGCTGGCCACCATGGTCATCGCCGTCGCCGCCGGCTCCGTCATCGCCTCGCACGTCAACGACTCCGGCTTCTGGCTCGTCGGCCGCTTCTTCAACATGGACGTCAAGACCACGCTGAAGACCTGGACCGTGCTGGAGACGCTCATCGGCTTCGTCGGCTTCGGCCTGGCCGCCGCGATCTTCGCGCTGGCCTCGATCGGCTAACTCCGCCCCCCCGGCCGGAACGCTCCGCGGACAAGGTGCCCGCCCCCTCGGGGGCGGGCACCTTGTCCGTAGCGGGCACCTTATCCGTGGCGGGCGGACCGCGAAAACCTCGGCTAGCGGCGTCCGCGCCCGCCGCCGCCGGACTTGCGCGGACCTCCGGTCCGCCCGGAGCGGGCCGTGCCGCGCGGACCGCCCTTGGCGCCGGACTTGCCGCCGGACTTGGCCGCGGCGCCCGCCGCCTTGGCAGCGCCGGACTGCCGCTTCTTGAGCGCCTTCGCGGCCTCCTCCTGCTGGCGCTCCTGAACCGAGGGCTGCCGGGACGAGTTGGCCGCCCGCCCGCGCACGATGCCCACGAACTCCACGATGAGGGGGTTCTCCGGGTCGTCGCCCGCGGGCCGGTTCCAGGCGAGGCCGATCCGGGTCACCGGCGCCCCGGAGAGCACGCGGTGGACCACGTCCTTCCGGCGGTAGAGCTTGGCCACCGACATCGGAAGCACCAGCAATCCCGCCCCGGTGCCGACGACCTCCACGGCCATCGCGGCCCCGCCGGCCTCGGGCGGGTAGTCCGCGAGATCCAGGAAGCGGGCGTCCGCGACGTCGGCGAGCGGGACCTCGTCGTCGTAGAGTTCGACGTCGTGGTCGCGGGGCGCGCAAACCACGGGCAGCTCGTCGTAGAGCGGGATGACGTGCGTCGCGGGACCCGCGGGGGAGGCCCCGTCCGGGAAGCGCACGAACACCATGTCCGCGCGCCCCTGGGCCAGCAGCGCGAGCGGGTCGCCGGCGTCGTACAGGAACGCGTCGACGGGCGCGTCGGGATACCGGTCCTGCCAGCGGTCCAGCCACTTGCCGGGGGTCACCCCGGGCACGTACGCGATCTTCAATCCAGCCACCGCCCCAGCCTAGTCGTTACCGGTACTCTGGGGGGATGAGCCACAAGACCCCGCAGACCATGAAGCCGGCGACCGCCGCGAAGAAACTCGGCATCTACCTTCCGGCGGCGCCTGCGGAGTTCCAGGAGAACCCGGTGACCCGGGACGCCCTCAACGAGCTCATGAACGAGCCGCCGCAGTGGCTCGTCGACCTCCGCCAGAACGGCCCCCACCCGCGCCCCGTCGTCGCGCAGAAGCTGAACGTCTCGATCTCCGGGCTTTCCCGGGGAGGCATCACCGACGCCCTGACCACGGCCGAGATCGAGACCCTCCTGGCCGACCGTCCGACGTGGCTCCAGGAGGAGCGGTCCAACATGGCCGCCGTCCGCGCCGAGGAGAAGCGCGTCCGCGAGGCCGCCGAGGAGAAGGCCGCCAAGGCCGACAAGGCGGCGAAGGCCGCCCGCGAGGGCTAGGACCGCGCCGCAGCCACCCGGGCCCGTCCGCCCCGCAGACCGCGGGACGGGCGGGCCTGTTCGCGCGCGGACTCAGGCGGTCTTGACGATGTACACGTCGCAGGGCGCGGAGTGGGCCACGCTGCTGGCCACGCTGCCGAGCACCCGGCCGAGGCCGCTCATGCCGACGTTGCCGACGACGATCAGCTGCGCGCCCGTGCGCGACGCCTCCCCGACCAGCGCGTCCTGGGGCTTGCCCTTGACGGCGACGGAATCGATGGCCGCGCCGGGGACCAGCTCGCGCAGCTTCACGGCGGTCTTCTCCGCGAGCTTCTTGGCCTGCTCGGCATCGTCCAGAATCCAGGTGTCGCTGCCGATGCGCACGACCTCGGTGTTGTCCTTGGCGTGGGCGGTCACGACGGACAGCGACGCCCCCAGGCCCGCGGCGATGGTCGCGGCGCGGGCCGCCGCCTTGAACGACGTGTCGCTGCCGTCGACCCCGACGATGACTGTTCCTGACATGGTGGTTCCTCCTCTGGAGTGCGTCCGCCGGCGGCGTCCGCGGTGGGTGGGGGTGCCGCTCTAGCCCAGGCGCTCGCGCAGGAACGCCACGGACCGCTCCCAGGCCAGCTTCGCGGCCTCCGGGCGGTAGTTGCCCTGCGGGTTGTCGTCGTTGTGGAAGGCGTGCGGCGCGTCGTAGTAGTGGAAGACGACGTCGGCCCCGGACTCGCGGCGGATCTGCTCCTCCTGCTCGCGGGCCCTGTCGGCCGGGTAGAAGTCGTCCAGTTCCCCGTAGTGGCCCTGGATCGCGGCCGTGACGCCCGTGTACGAGTCCGGGACGGCCTGCCCGACGCCGTAGAACGGCACCGCGGCGGCGACCTTGTCCCCCTGCTGCGCCGCCAGGGCCAGCACGAAGCCCCCGCCCATGCAGAAGCCGATCGCGCCCACGGCGTCCCCGGTGGTCTCGTCGAGGGACAGCAGGTGGTCGACGGCGCCGCCCAGCAGGCGGGCGCCCTCCTCGGCCGGCAGCCGGGACATCATCTGGCCTGCCTCGTCGCCGTCGTGGGTGATCCATCCTCCGTAGAGATCGGGGGCCAGCGCGACGAATCCCTCGGCCGCCAGGCGGTCGGCGACGTCGCGGATGTGGTCGGTCAGGCCCCACCACTCCTGGATCACGATGACGCCGGGTCCACGCCCGGCGGGCGGGAGGGCGAGGTAGCCGTGCGCCTCGGTGCCGTGGGAATCGAACGTCGTGTTCTGGTGCGGGGTCTTCTCTGCCACTGCGCGCTCCTCGTCGTTGGGTATCGCCGGAGGCCAGTCTATGCACAGCGTTCCCCGCGCGCCGCGCGCCGCCGACCGGGACGGGCCGGGGGCGCGCGGCGGGACGCGGGTCCGGACTACTCCCCGCGGACGTTTTGCTCGGCGAGCGTGTCCCAGAAGGACGTGTCGGCGCCGGAGATCGACCCGTCGGAGATCGCGCGGGTGGTGGCGTCCAGCGTGGTGACGGTCTGCTTGATGAGGTACCCGTTGCTCTTCTGCCCCAGCACGTAGTCCTCGTTGAAGTGGTCGCTCATCCCGCGCATCTCGAACAGGAGCGTGGAGATGCCGTATTCGACGGCGATGCCGTTGCGGCTGATCGTCTCGGCGGTGCCGCCGACGTATTTGCCCAGGTGGCCCCAGCCGGTCGGGTCGACGGCGTCGAAGACCACGGCGCCGAGGCGCTTCGAGCCCTCCAACACGTCCGGGTCGACGTTCGGCGTGGTCGGGTAGAGGATCGATCCGGACACCAGCTCGCCGTCGCGCTCGCTGCGCGCGCCCTGGTGGTGGAGGTCGATCATGTAGTCGATGTCGTAGGCGGACATCACGTTCTCGTGCAGCGCCCGGGTCTCCGGCTGGATCTTGGTCACGTGGTCGCGGTTGAGGTCGATCTCGTTCGCGTTGTAGCGGGTCAGGTGACGCCCGCCGTCGGCGATGTAATCGTCCAGCGGGAAGTCCACGTCGCCCATGGCGCCGTCGGGGTTCAGCATCGGGACAACCAGGACGTTGACGCCGTCCAGGACGCCCTTCGTCTTGCCGGTCCCGAGGTGCTTGATGAACTCCACGGCGCCCTCGGTGGTGAGCTGCTCGTTGCCGTGCTGCTGGGTCAGGAACAGGATCGTGGGGTTGTCCGGGTCGGAGATGTACTTCGCCAGGTAGAGGTCGCGGCCCTTCACCGACTGGCCGATGACCTCGAGCTCCATGGCCTGCTGTTTGGCGTCCTGCGTCTTCAGCTCGGCCACGAGCTCGTCGTAGGTGCGCAGGATCGAGGTGTTGACGGTCTCGTTCCCCCCGTAGCCCGGCCCCTCGCCGACGGCCAACGCGGGAGGCGCCGCCGCGAGCCCGCAGGTCAGGGCGACGACGGCGGCCAGGGAGACGGTTCGGCGGGTCAGATGGGTGCGTGACTGACGCATGTGGTGCTCCTCTGGAAAAGTCGTTCGAGTGACTCGTTCAGTCAACCTCCAGATGGTTGCCCGTGTCAACAGAAATGTCGCGGGCGCCGGGGCTGCTCTGGGGTGCCGAGGCGTGCTCGCGCGGAGGAACTGGGCGCGGACGTCGGGGCGCTGGGCGGGGGGCGGGGGTAGGATGGCGCTCAACTCGAGGACGGGGTGCGCGTGGACGAAGACAACCGGCCCGGTGCCGATCTGCCCGCGGTGCGCGGCGGGTTCGGCGTCGACTTCCTCGGCGTCCGTGTCGACCTTCCCGTCCTGGACGGGCCGCTCCGGGACGACGCCGTGACCTGGGAGGGCGGCGACGCCATCCCCTACACCCACTTCTCGCTGGCGCTCAGCCGGTCGCGCCGGCTCGCGCGGTGGGTCGGCTGGAACATCGACGGGGCCGGCCTCCTGAAGCTCAGCCGCTCCGACATCGCCTTCGCCACGGATCCGCGGCTACCCGAGGACGTCCAGACCGGCAACGAGCTCTACTCCGGGAACCGGCTGGACCGCGGCCACCTGGCGCGCCGCGCGGACCTGCTCTGGGGTGGCCCCGAGGAGGCCCAGCGGGCCAACCGGGACTCGTTCCACTACACGAACATCGCCCCGCAGATCGACGACTTCAACCAGAGCAGCCGGAACGGGCTGTGGGGGCGTCTCGAGGACGCCTTGTTCGAGGGCGTCGACGTCGAGGACCTGCGCGCCAGCGTGTTCGGCGGCCCCGTCTTCCAGGACGACGACCGCGTCTACCGCGGCGTCCAGCTCCCCCGCGAATACTGGAAGCTCGTGGTTTTCGTGGAGGACGGGGCGCTGCGCGCGCGGGCCTTCCTCCTGGCCCAGGACCTCGTCCAGCTGCAGGCCCTGCCGGACCTGGACGAGTTCCGGGTCTACCAGATCACGGTTCCCGAGCTCGAGGAGCGCACCGGGCTCCGGTTCTCCGAAGCCCTCCACGCCGCGGATGTCCCGGCGGCCGCCATCAGCCGGGCGCCCGGGGAAAGGCAGCCGTTGGCGGACCTGGACGACATCCGCTGGTAGGACGAGCCGCCGCCGGGCCCGGCCACCTCTGGGAGGCCTCCCGGAAGCGCCGTACCATGGCCTTGTCAGAGTCTTTCCCGCGGCCTACAGGACACGATGCCGGCCATGACGCACGCCGCCGCCCCGACCAGCTCCCCCGACGGCACGATGCCGCCGGCCCCGTCGGGGCGCCTGATGGCGCTGGACGCCGCGCGCGCCGTCGCCATCATCGGCATGATCGCCGTCAACGTGGGCCCGCGGAACGGCGGGGGCTGGGCCGGGCACCTCTACCAGATCCCGCTGGGCCGATCCTCCCTGCTCTTTATGCTGCTCGCGGGCGTGGGCATGTCCCTGCTCACCCGTTCCGCCCGGCGGCCCGGCGGGGCCGTCCCGTGGCGGACCATCGTGTGGCGCGCGGCGCTGCTGACCGTCGGCGGGCTGGCCCTGCAGCTCATGGGCCACGACGTCAGCGTGATCCTGCCGACGTACGGCCTCCTGTTCCTCCTCTGCCTCCCCCTGCTGAAGGCCCCCGCGGCGGTCCTCGCCTCCGCCGCGGCGGTGCTGTTCGCCGTCGGACCCGTCCTCTGGATCGCGGCGCAGGTGGCGGGCGGCGAGACGTACCGGTTCGTTCCGCCGACGCTGGCCGACGGCCCGGCGGAGATCCTGCACGGCATCGTCCTGTCGGGACCGTACCCCGCCCTCGTGTGGGCGGTGCCGTTCCTGGTCGGCATGGCCCTGGGCCGCGCCGACCTGGGGGAACGGTCCGTGCAGAAGCGGCTCGCGGTCTGGGGCGGAGCCGCCATGGTCGGCGGCTACCTGCTCTACCGCCTGCTCGTCGCCCTCGTCGGCGAGCCGGGGGAAAGCATCGGCTTCGACCGGCTCGTCTCGGGAGTCAACCACTCGCAGATGCCGCTCTGGCTCCTGTCGGGAACCGGCAGCGCCGCGCTGGTGCTGGCGCTCTTCCTCTTGGGCGGCGACGCCATGTCCCGCCGCCTCGGCCCCCTGGTCTCGGTGGGCCGGCTCTCGCTCACGATCTACGTGGGCCACCTGCTGCTCCTGGCGATGCTGGTCCGCCCCGAGCCGCACACCCTGCCCCAGGGCATCCTCATCTCGGCGGCCATCTCGCTCGCCGCCGTCCTCTTCGCCGCCCTGTGGACCCGCCGCTTCCGGTACGGCCCGCTGGAGGCCCTGCTGCGGTGGCCGCCGCCCAAGGCGGCGCCGGACGCTGCCGAACGGCGGTGACCGCCGCGCGGCGGGACGGACGCCCCGCCCCCTGACCGCGTTCTCATGTTCCCCTCATGTGGCGCCCGTAGCGTGGGACGCACTATGGACGACCCTCCCTCGCACTTGCCCTCGCCCCTCGAAGTCCTGACCGGAAGTCCGGCCACCACGGGAAAGGGGCGCCCCCATGAATGAGTGGATCATGATCGGGATCGGCCTGATCCTGACCGTCGGCACCGGCCTCTTCGTGGCCTCCGAATTCGCCCTCGTCAACCTGGACCGGAACGACGTCGAGGCGCGCCAGGCCCGCGGCGAGAAGCGCCTGATGCCGACCATCAAGGCGCTGAAGATCACCTCGACGCACCTTTCCAGCGCCCAGTTGGGCATCACGCTCACCACGCTGCTGACCGGCTACACGTTCGAGCCCGCGATCAGCTCGCTGCTGCGCGACCCGCTGATCGGTCTGGGCGTCCCCGAGTCCGTGGTGCCCGGTGTCGGCGCCGTCGTCGGCATCTTCATCGCGACCGTCTTCTCGATGGTCATCGGCGAACTCGTCCCGAAGAACTTCGCCCTGGCGCTGCCGCTGGCCACGGCCAAGGTCGTCGTGCCGTTCCAGGCCGCCTTCACGGCGGTGTTCAAGCCCGTGATCCTGCTCTTCAACAACACGGCCAACGCGATCATCCGCTCCTTCGGCATCGAGCCGAAGGAGGAGCTCTCGGGCGCGCGGAGCGCCGAAGAGCTCAGCTCCCTGGTGCGCCGGTCCGCGCTCGAGGGCGTCCTGGACCTCGACCACGCCGCCCTCCTGCACCGGACGCTGCGCTTCTCGGACCACTGTGCCGCCGACGTCATGACCCCGCGCGTGCGGATGACGGCCGTGGCCCTGGACGACACCGCCGAGCACGTCATCGCGACGGCGACCGCGACCGGCTACTCGCGCTTCCCCGTGATCGGCCGGGATCGGGACGACGTCCACGGCGTCCTGCACGTCAAGCAGGCCTTCGCCCTCCCGCTGGACGACCGCGCCCGCGTCCGGGCCTTCGATCTCATGGTGGAGCCCCTGCGGGTGCCCGAATCCATGGGCGTGGATTCGCTGCTGGGCGTACTGCGCCGGCAGGGCCTGCAGGTGGCCATCGTCGCCGACGAACACGGCGGGACCGCGGGCATCGTGACGCTCGAGGATCTCGTGGAGGAGATCGTCGGGGAACTGGAGGACGAGCACGACCGCGCGCGTGTCGGCGTCGTGCGGACCGGGCGCTCGCTCACCTTCGACGCCGCGCTGCGGCCCGACGAGCTGCTGGACCGGACCGGCGTCGCCGTGCCGGACGGCGAGGAGTACGACACCATCGCGGGATTCGTCACCGACCGGCTGGACCGCATCCCCGAACTCGGCGACGAGGTGGCCCTGGATGGCGGCGTGCTCCGCGTGGAGCGCGTGGCCGGAACACACGTGGAGCGCCTGCGCTTCATGCCCGCGGACACCGATGGGGCGCCGATGAGCGCCCATGACCGGATCGTCGACAACCTGACCAAGGAACTGACCCATGAGTGAATACCTCCCTGGCATCATCTGGCTCGTGGTGCTCCTGATCGTCAACGCCTTCTTCGTCGGTGCCGAGTTCGCCGTGATCTCCGCCCGACGCTCGCAGATCGAGCCGAAGGCGGAGGCCGGGAGCAAGGCCGCGAAGACCACGCTCTGGGCCATGGAGCACGCGACACTGATGCTGGCGACCAGCCAGCTCGGCATCACCGTCTGCTCGCTGGTCATCCTCAACGTCTCCGAGCCGGCGATCCACCACCTGCTCGAGATCCCGCTGGGCCTGACCTCGCTGTCGGCCGAGGCCATCGGGGTCATCGCGTTCATCACCGCCCTCCTGCTGGTCACGTTCCTGCACGTGGTCATCGGCGAGATGGTCCCCAAGAACATCTCCTTCTCCGTGCCCACCCGTGCCGCGCTCATCCTCGCCCCGCCCCTCGTCGTGGTCGCCCGGATCTTCAACCCGGTCATCTGGACGCTGAACTCCATCGCCAACGGCGTCCTGCGCCTGTTCAAGGTGGAGCCCAAGGACGAGGCGACCAGCGCCTACACCCTGGACGAGGTCGCCACCATCGTGGAGCAGTCCACGCGCACCGGCACCCTGACGGACGCGAGCGGGACGCTGACGGCCGCGTTCGAGTTCACGACCAAGACCGTGGCCGACGTCGAGGTCCCGATCGCCGAGATGGTGCTCCTGCCGGTCTCCGCCACACCCGCGGACATCCAGCGCGCCGTCTCCGAGCACGGCTACTCGCGGTACATCCTGACCAACGACGACGGGGACCCCACGGGCTACCTGCACCTCAAGGACGTCATGGACCTGACCGCGCGCGAGACCTTCGCGCTGCCCGTGCCCGCCAAGCGCATCCGGCGCCTGGCCTCGGCGTTCCGCGGCAGCGAACTCGAGGACGCGCTGGCCAGAATGCGGCGCAGCGGCGCGCACGTCGCGCGCGTCTTCGACGCCGACGGCACCACGACGGGCGTGCTGTTCCTGGAGGACATCATCGAGGAACTCGTCGGCGAGGTGCAGGACGCCACGAGCGCCTGACGCGGTGAGCCACCGCGGGCACGGGATTCCGGGTGGGATCCCGGCTCCGCGGCGTGCCCCCCGGGCCGGGATCCGCCTCAACCGGTACCGGCCCGGCCGGCCCGCCCCTTACGGGTAGCGTGGACTGATGCGCCTCCCCGAAACCGAACTGAGCCGATTCCGCCAAGCAGCGGTCACCGCCGCCTACCGCATGGAAACGGGCATCCGGGACCGGCTGGCCCGACGCGCAGCCGAACGCGGGTGGACACCGGCGGTCATTCCCTACTCCGGCTACGCCGGCGCGGACCACGCCCGCGTGCTCGGGCGCGTTGTCCTCGCCCCGGCCTCGGTCGATCCCGCCGCCCGCCGCGGCATCTCCGGATGGCGGCGCCTGCTCACCCTCGAGAGCCCCGGAACCGACGTGGAAATCGAACTCGGCGGCACCACGACCACGGCCACGAGCGACTCCGCCGGCATCATCGACGCACGGCTGCCGCTGGACAGCCCACTGGAGCCGGGCACCGCCACCGCTCTGCTGCGGACAGACGGCCGTGACCCCGTTCCCGCGAACGTGCACGCGATCAGCCCGGACCCGGCGCGCGGCGTCGTCTGCGACATCGACGACACCGTCTGGGTCACCGGCATCGCCCATCCGCTCCGGGCGGCCTGGCGCACCCTGCGCGGCTCCAGCTCGACCAGGCGGTCGGTGCCGGGCATGGCGCGCCTGTTGCGGACCGCCGTCGAGGGTCAGGACCATCCCGGGGTGGTGTACCTGAGCAACGGGCCGTGGAACTTCGTGGGCCCGGTCACGCGGTTCCTCGAACGGCACGGTTTCCCGGCCGGGGCGGTCCTGATGACCGACTGGGGCATCACCCCGCACCGCTGGTTCCGCGACGGCCGGAAACACAAGTCGTCCTCCCTCGCCCGCCTGATGGAGGACCTGCCCCAGGTCACCTGGGTGCTCGTCGGGGACGACGGCGAACACGACCCCCACCTCTACGGCGACCTGGCGGAGGCCCACCCGGACCGCGTGGCGGCCATCGCGTTGCGCCACGTCCGGCCGACCGCACCGGCCAGGACAGGCCGGGAGGAGGGATCCGGCGCAACCGACGGAGTGCCGATCCTGCGCGGCGTTGACGGGGACGAGCTTCTGCCACTCCTGCGCGATGCGCTGAATCGTCGTCCTTCAGCCACCTGATCCGGGCGACCGCGGCGGTAGCCACGGTTGCGGCGACGGCGGCCGTTGCCCGCACCGGGGCGCCTGTCGGTCCTACTCGTGGACGGGTTCGCCGGTGACGCGGTGGTCCGCGTGGCTCATGCCCTCAAGGATCAATCGGGCGAGGTGCCCGTCGATGATGCTGTAGACGACGCGACGGGCCTCCCTGCGGGTCGACACGAGACCGGAGTGCCGGAGTTTGGCCAGATGCTGGCTCACCGCGGTGCGGCTCGCGCCCGTCCGCGCCACGAGGGTGCCCACGTCGGCCGGGCCCTGCGTGAGGAGCCACAGGATGTGCAGGCGCGTGGGGTCCGCGAGCATCCGGAAGGTCGCGGAACCGGCCTCCAGCCGCGGGGCGTCCGGCTCGCGGGGATGGAAGAGGCTCGGCGCTCCGTCGTGGCCGTCGCGCGGGGCGCCATGCCCCGCGGTGCTGTGTTCGCTGATGCCGTTTCCCCCGTCCCTGTCGTCGTGTTCCCCCACGCTACCGGCCTGTGGACGCTCAGGCCCTGCTGCCGGCCGGCGTCCTGCGGCCAGCGGGCCAGAAGGTGAGCGCCGCGATGGTCCCGGCCAAGGCGATGGCACCCAGGACCAGGGCCGCCGCGGGCTGCCCCGCCGCGGCTCCGACCCATCCGGCGATCGGGTAGGTGAGCATGAAGCAGGCGTGGGAGAGCGAGAACTGGGCGGTGAAGAGGTAGGTCCTGGTGCTGTCGGTCGCGGCGCGGCGCAGCAGCCTCGATGAGGGGGTGCTGATCATGGAGGTGCCGATGCCCAGGACCACCCACAGGCCCAGGAAGGACCACCACGGGCTTCCTCCTTGGGCGACCAGTGCCGCCCCGGCGATGCCGAGGGGCAGGATGGTCGCGCCAACCAGCATGAACGACCGGTCCGGCGCCCGCTCGAGGACCTTCGGGGCGATGAATGCCACGAGCATGGATCCGGCCCCGTAGAAGGCCAGCGCGATCGCGACGTCGGTGTTCGTCCCACCGAAGAGGTCGCGGACGTAGACGATGGTGTTGACCAGGACCAGGGCCGTCGCGGCCGCCACCACCAGGTTCAGGGACATGAGTCCGCGCAGGGCCGGCTCGCGCAGGAAGATCCGGGTCCCGAGCGTGGTGCGGTGCAGCAGCGAGCCCGGGTTCACGCCGGACGGAATCGCCGGCAGCCGCGTGGAGAGGACCATGAGCGCGGAGACCAGGAACCCGGCCATGGTGCCGACGAACAGGTTCGAGTACGACATCACGGCCAGCAGCGCCGCGGCAAGCAGCGGGCTGACGAGGGATTCCAAGTCGTAGGCCAGGCGCGAGAGGGACAGGGCCTTCGTGTAGTCCCTTTCCTCGGGCAACACCACGGGGATCAGGGCCTGGAACGCCGGCGTGAAAGTCGCGGACGCGGACTGCAACACGAAGACCAGGACGTAGATCTGCCACACCTGGTCGATGAACGGCAGGCTCAGCGCGATGCCCGCGCGCATCAGGTCAGCGCCGACGAGGACGCCCTTGCGCGGCAGGCGCTCGACGAGCGCGGCCATCACGGGAGCGACGAACACGTAGGCGACCATCTTGATCGTCAGCGCGGTTCCCAGCACTGCGCCGGCCCGTCCTCCGGCGAGGTCGAAGGCCAGCAGGCCCAAGGCCACCGTCAACAGGCCCGTTCCGAGCAGGGCGACGACCTGGGCGGTGAACAGGTTCCGGTACGCGGTGTGGCGCAGGACAGAAGGCATGGTGGCGGCCGTTCGTGGGGAACCGGGACACCCCATACTATGTGCATGAATGCGCACATGTGAACTCCTTCGGGATGGTTCCTTTCCCGGTGCCCGTCCTGAAGCTTCGCGCGCTAGGGCTGGGCGACCTTGAAGGCGGCCTCGCGGCGCGAGTCGGTGGCCCCGGTGATCGTTCCGGAGTCGTAGTCGATCTCCAGGGCCTGCACGGAACCGAAGACGGCGTCCTGCCGGGTGGTCACCTGCTGTTCCCATCCCCGTGACCGGATGAACCCGCCCAGGGACTCCCCCGGTTCCCGCTCCAGGGCGATGACGCCGTCCTGGAGGTGGTGCCTCGGCGCGTCCACCGCCTCCTGCAGCGAGGCTCCCTGCAGGGCCCACGGGACGAGGACCCCGGTCAGGATGTTCGGGATCTGGTGCCCCCCGGGGGATCCCAGGCCCAGGACGGCGCGGCCCTCGCCGTCCAGCACCAGGCTTGGCGCGGCCCAGCTGACGGACTTGCGCCCGGGTGCGGGCTGGTTGTTCGGGGTGTCCAGGGAGGCGAACCGCGAGAGCTGGTTGTTCAGGAAGAACCCCCCGACGCTCTCCGCCGCGCCCCCGCCCCAGAAGTTCGTGATGGTGTTGGTCATCGACACGGTCAGGCCGTCGGAATCCACGACGGTCAGATGCGTGGTGTTCCCCGGCACGATGGCCCGGGCAGCGGAGGCCAAGGGCCGGTCGGCCGCCGCGCCCGCGGCGGTCGCCGACTCCCGCGCCAGCCGGGCATTGGCCTCGGCGTCCGTGAGCCGGTCCACTGGCACGTCGACGAAGCGCGGATCCCCGAACTCCTCGGTGACGCTGGCGTCGGCGACCGTCCAGGCCCGGGAGATCCGGTCGACGTAGTCCGCGGACCCGGGCTCCGCGGACCCGGCGCCCAGTTCCTCGGCGATCTGCAGCATCTGTACCAGTGCCGCCCCGGGGAGCGCGGGGGCGGCCGAGACGACGTCGTACTCGCCGAACGCGCCGCGCGCCGGCTCGAGCCTCTCGGGCCGGTAGGCGGCGAGGGACCGGGCATCGATCCCGTCCACGCGGGACAGGTCCTTCACGAGGCTGCCGGTGTAGAAGGCCTCGGGGCCCTCGTCGGCGAGGACCCGCATCGTGTCGGCCAGGTCCTGCTGGACCAGTTCGTCGCCCTCGCCCAGTGGGAAGACCCCGCCCCAGGAGTTGAACTGCGGCAGGTCCCCCAGCGCTGCGGGTCCGGCATCGCTGTCCATGCGGTGGGCCAGGAACGCGGTGATCTCGAAGCCGTTCTCGGCCAGGCCGATGGCCGGCTGCAGCAGTTCGGCCCACTCGAGCTCGCCTTGCTCCTCGTGGATCCGCGCGAGCCCGGCGACGAAGCCCGGAATGCCCGTCCCCGACTCCGGGATCACGCCGTCCTGGGCCACGACCTCGCGGTAGTCGTAGGCCACCGGCTCGCCGCCGGCCGCGGCGAGCACCGCGGACCCGCCGCCGCCGATGCCCGAGGCGAACGGCTCCACGACGGCGACGGCGAAGGCGGTGGCCACCGCCGCGTCCGCGGCGTTGCCCCCCGCGTCCAGGATCCCCATGCCGGCCTCGACGGCGGCGGGATGCGCCGCGGACACTGCGTGGTCCTTGAGCAACGAATCCGCGGGGGCCTCCGACGTCGCGGACGCGGAGGGAGTGGGTTCCGCCGTCGCAGAGGGAGTGGGTTCCGCCGTTGCGGCGGGCGCGGACGAGGGTGGCTGCGCCGGACCGGCCGGGGCCGAGCATCCGGCCACCAGCAGCAGGCCCGCCGCGGCGGCGGGAAGGCGGAAACGGGAGCGTATCGGCATGGGTGGGTCCTTTTCCGGGATCTCGTTGGAGGCGCCCGAACGGGCGGCGTTGCGGGGCCCGTCCATCTGGCGGCGTTCCATGTCGGGAATGGATCTCAGGCTTAAACCCTACAATGTGTTGGATATTTTCCATCCGGGGCCATCAGGTCCGGCCCGCGGGCACCGGGCGATCCCGCCGTTCCCACGGAGCCTGATGTCCGCCCACCAAACCGGGTGTTGCGGCTGCATGGGACAACTGCGCTGGGCAAGACACTCTCCCGCGACACCCTCCACATCTTGTCAACGCGGACCGGGTAGCCGTGCCGCGCGCCGTCGCCCCCCGAAATCCGTCGCGCCGGCACCGAGACCAGCCTCACCGCCCGGCGCGAGATCCGTCATCAACGGACCAAAAGTTTTGCCTATTAGGCTTAGGCGTGCCTTACTGGAAGTCGACCTACTGGAAGGACACCCATGAGTTCGACCCCCCGCACCGCGCCGGCAAGCCCGTCGTCCGCCACCGAACCGCGCGCCGACCACGCCCGGTCGCTCACGCGCCGCATGTTGGCCGGCGAGGGTGCGGTCGAACTCACCGCGTACCGGGCCGGGGAGACACTCTCGTCCGCGGTCCACGGCGTCTCCCGCTCCGGGCAGCTGGTGGTCGCGGACATCCCCAACCTCTTCCACTCGCTCGGCGCGTTCCACACCGCCGGGGACATCGAGGTGCGCGCGGACATCCTCAAGGACTCCGCCGACCACGCCCTCGGCCTGCGCCTGGCGTCCCTGCACCTGTTGGGCACGCTGCGCTGGTGCCGGCACACGGAAGAGGTCGACGCGCTGGGCCTGCAGGGGCCCCTCGCGGACCTCGTCCACGACCTGGGACAGCGCGTGCGCGTGGGCGTGGTCTCCACCGACCGGATCCTCTTGCACGACAGCTCCGGCGTCACCGCCCACGGCCCCGCGATTGTGGCCGAGGCGGCCACCGCGAACTCCTCGACGGACGCGCTGAACGACGCCGTCCTGTCCACCGCCGGGGAGACTTTGGCCGCCGTCGCCGACGCCGTGCTGGACGGCGGGCTTCCCGGGTGGGCGGAGCGCCTCGATGTGCCCAATCCCGCGGATTTCACCGCCGGGCCGGCGCACTGCGTGGACGTGGACCACCGCCACGTGACCCTGGCCCGCTTCGGCGCAGATCAGGGCTGGGTCGTGCAGGTGCCGTTGCCGTCGCCGCACCATGCCTCGCCGGAACAGGACGGGACCGCCGCCTGGCGCCATCTCCTCGCGTCCCTGCCCGCAGTGCGCATAACCGCGCCGACGCACTGAGCGCGGGTTAGTGGCGGGTGCCGCCGCGCCGGTGGCGCGACGTGTCCGCCACGGGCCGATTTCCGGACGGGCCTCCGTGCCGGGTCAATCCCGAGGCGCCAGCGCGCCTGGGCCGGATCAGGTGACGGTGTAGGTGGCGCAGGTGGCGGTGTCGGTGACCTCGATGCCCTCCGCGGTGCACAACAGATCGGCGTTGTAGGAGCATTCCAGGCGATGGCACGCGCCCACACTGCCGGCGTCGGCGTTGACGGGCCGGCGGGCGTCGAGCTGCACGAACGTGCCGCAGGAGGCGTGGGACTCGGTGCCGGCGATCGTGATGGCCAGGGCGCTGCAGTCGTGGTCGTTGTTGAAGGAGCAGGCGGTGGTGGCGCAGGTTCGCACGGTGGTGGTCATGGTGCTCAGCCTCCAGTCCAGGCCCAAGCGCTCGTGCCCGGGCGATACGGCAAGGATATGCCTCTCAGCGGAGCGCGCAAGGAAGCGCACCTTTGGCCCGCCGCGTCAGACGGATGTGCGCGAATTCGGCGAGCGACGGTTCATCCTCATGGGCCAGTAGGTCCGGCGTCCTGGTCCTCGCCCTGTTCGTCGCTGCGCTCGTGGTGCGGCATAGGTTCCGCGCCACGCGCTCCCGCGTGGACGGCTCCGCCCGGCACATGGCCCGCGGCCGCGACCTGGCGCACCTGAGCGGAAAGGGAGCAGCCAAGACGGCGGCCCGCCTGGGCGTCGCCGGTTCACCCGGCGTGCCCATCGGCCGCGCCGTGGGCGACGGGCGGATGCTTTACGGCTCCTGGGAGGACATGCACATCGACATTTGGGGACCCCGAACCGGCAAGACGACCTCCCGCGCGATCCCGGTGATGCTCGCCGCCCCAGGGGCGGTGCTGGTGACCTCCAACAAGCGCGACATCGTGGACGCGACGTGCGCGCCGGCAACGGGCCGGTGTGGGTGTTCGACCCCCAATTCGTGGCCCGCGAGGAACCCACCTGGTGGTGGAACCCGCTCGACTACGTTACGGACGAAGTCAGGGCCGCGAGGCTGGCCGAACACTTCGCCTCGGGAAGCCGCGAGGCCGGATCCAAGGGTGACGCCTATTTCGACTCCTCCGGGCAGGACCTGCTGGCCGGCTTCCTCCTGGCGGCCGCCTTGGACGGACGTCCCATCACCGATGTCTACACCTGGCTGACCCGGCCCACCAACCCGGAGCCCGCCGAGATCCTCTACGAACACGGATACCGGCTTACCGCCGACCAGGTCACCGGGATCCTCAACGCCTCCGACAAGCAGCGCGGCGGCATCTACGGCACCGCGCAGCAGATGGCCTCTTGCCTCACCAACCGCTCCATCGCCGCGTGGGTCAACCCAGGCGGCGGCATCGAATCCCGCCCGCGGTTCGACCCGGCCCGTTTCGTCGCCCGCGGCGGAACCCTCTACTCCCTCTCCCGCGAGGGCAAGGGAACCGCCGGCCCGCTCGTGACCGCCTTGACGGTGGCCGTGGTCGAGGCCGGTGAGGAACTCGCGGCCCGCTCCGCCGGAGGGCGCCTGCCCGTCCCGCTGGTGGGGGTGCTGGACGAGTCCGCGAACGTCTGCCGGTGGCGGGAACTACCCAACCTCTACTCGCACTACGGCTCCCGCGGAATCGTCCGGATGACGAACCTGCAGTCCTGGTCCCAGGGCGTGGAGGCCTAGGGACGCGACGGGATGCGCAAGCTCTGGTCCGCGTCCAACGTCGCCGTCTACGGGGGAGGCGTCAAGGAGGCCGACTTCCTGAAGGAGCTCGAACAACTCATCGGCGACTACGACCGGCTCAGCTCCTCCACCAACCACGGCAAGGGCCACCGATCGGTGTCCCGGCAACTCCAGCGCGACAGGATCGTGGACGTCTCCCAACGCGGGGCCATGCCCCGCGGCCGCGCCCTCGTCATCGCCTCCGGCGCACCGCCTGCACTGGTCAAGACCTCCCGTGGATGGCCGGCAAACAAGCCGACGCCGTGAAGACATCCATCAAGAACCACGACCCCATGGCCGAAAACACCCTGACCCAACTCGCCAGCACCGACACGACGGGCGGGGCGGACCGTGGCCGATGACTGGGACTTTGGTCAGGATCCCCAACAGGAGCCCGGCCCCCAAGAAGGCGAATCCGCGGAACCTAAACTCTTCTTCGGTTCCGTCAACGAGTTCGTCCGCGAGCATCTGGTCCACGTGTACCGGCGCAAGGTTGGGCCGCAGGGCCAACACCGGTGGGCCGCCGAATGGTGGCGCAGCGCCGAGGCCATCTCCCGGCTCGAATCCCTCTGGCGGTCGTGGGAACACCTGCGCCTTGAGGGAACCATCGGAATGTCCGTTTGGTGGCTGCAGCACGCGGACCCGCAGATGCGCGTCCTCATGGACCCCGACGGACCCTTCGCACCGTCTGAGGACGAAAACCGGGGAGGCGACGCGCTGCCCTACGTTGAACCTCCCACCGGGACGTTCCCGGACGTTCGTTAGGCGCCGGGATTACCGAGAGCGGGCTAATGCACGTCAGTGGTCACAAGCGGGCGGTCCAACGTAGTGTTCCGGCGAGTTTGTAGGAGCCGCTGGAGGCCGTGGTTGTGATCGTGACTGCACCGGTGTAGGTCTGGGTGCCGGTGCCCTTGCGGACGCCGTTGACGTAGTAGACGACACCGGTCTTGGACGGGATCTTCACCGTGTTGGCGGAGGCGCTGAACAC
>NZ_JBHDLJ010000018.1:0-73656 GCF_041877255.1 Arthrobacter halodurans | reverse complement strand
GGGTACCGACAGTTTGGGAAACCCGCGGCGCAGGCACGACCGCGGGAACAAAAAACGGGCAAAGGAGCGCCAAGACGCGCGGGCCCCCGTCGATGTCTCATCCGCGGTCCCGTGGAACGCGTTCGACGCGGCGCGTGCGGGGGAGGAATCGTGAGCACGTCGCGCGCGGATGCTAGCGGTCCTGAATGTGCCGGTCCGGCGCTGGCGGCTTTCGCTGATTTCCGCGATGCAGGTGGCCGGCCTGAAGCGCCTTCCACACGGCTACCGAGGTGACACAGTAGGTGGCGGCAATCTCCTCGAGCGACCAGCCCGCCTGGCGAAGCTCCATTAGCGTCGGATAGTCCGGCATTGCTGTCTTGGCGAGCACGACCTTTCCTTCCTCGTTTCCCGCAACCAGATAACCATCCGCCTCCGACACTTCGGCGACCGGACCGGACCGGACCGGACAGGAAAGGACCGGACAGGAAAGGACCGGACGAGGCGAATGGGGTCTCCCAGAACGGACCCACCGCGAACCTCGGGGACCTTACGCGGACCAGCACGGACGTTACGGGCCCTTGCGGGCCGTGCGAGTACCCAGCGCATGCCCGGCGCGCAGCTGGAGTACCTGTCGCGGTCGCCGGAACGGGTGCAGGATGGTGGCATGGTGATCGGCAATGGTGGCGCGACCTACGACTTTTGGCTCGTCAACTCGCGGAGTTGGTGGATAGCCACCGAGCTCTGCCGTCGCCACGCGAGGCTCAGCATCGGCGAGTGGCAGGACGGAGGGAAGCCGCAGGACAGCCTCGGCATCTACGACGAAGTCGATGGCAGGCTTCTCGTGGACATCAACCGCGCGGGGGACATTTGGGTCGCCGGGGCGCTGTCCGACGCGGGCGGGGCTTCAGCCGAGGGCACGGACGGAGCCACGCGGCGCAGCTGGTCGCAGGTGTTCGCCTCGCCGGCATTCGCGACGGTCCTGGCACTGGAAGCGGCGGCGGGGCTCCGTGCGCCGAGCCGCCGGCTGAGGACCGCCGGACCCTTGCTGGGGTACCGGGTGGTCACCGCCGTCGTCGGGCGCGACGCAACGTCCTCCCGCCCCTACGATGTCCGGTCCGCCTTTCCCGTGGGCCCGCGGAGCGCCGTGGCCGAGCACCTGTTCCGCGACTTTCCGGAGGCTGGCGTGGCTCGCCGGACACTCGAACCGGTTCCGTTCGGCGAGGCGACGCGCGGCTTCTGGGCGTTCAGGCACGACGGCGAGGCCGCCCACCTGCTTGATGCGGCCGGCACGCTGTACTCCAGGAACCGCGACCCGGTGGACCTGCACGCCGCCTACCAAAACCTGGGCCGCGACCTCTGGCGGCTGGTGGGCGAGGTCTTCGGGGGCTATTCGGACTAGCAGGCTCGGCCGCAGGCTCGTTGTGCATCCGCGGCGTCGATGCTATCCCTTGAGGGGAACACAACGACACCCCAGGCGCCCCAGCGACGCCCGAGGGACCGCACACAACGAAGGAGCGGACATGACCGTGAACGACGCCGAAGAACTCGAGCTGCGCGACTGGGCCCACAAGCTGGCGCAGGCGCTTCAGGTCCTGGACCTGAAGGTCGACCCGTCGCAGATCACCGAACTGGTCGACCGCTCCTCGGATTCGATCGGCCCGCGCGCGGGTGCCATCAGCGCGTTCGTCGCCGGATACGCCGCGGGCGCCGCCGCCACCGACGGGCCCAAGAGCGTCCAGGAGGCGGTCGACGCCGCGGTTGCGACCGTACACCGCCTGTGCGACGAGGGCACGACGGCGGGCCCGGACCGCACCGGCTGGGCCGCCACCGGGCAGTAATCGGCGGAGCCGCCGGAGCGGTCCTCGTGGGTCGCGGTGTCGGGACACCGCGACCCACGAGGACACCGCGGCCTCAGGACACGGAAGCCGTCGTCCCCGGGGCCGCGGAGTCCGCGGGGGAGGGCGCCTGGGCCGGTTCCAGGCGCACGATGACGGCCTTAGACACCGGGGTGTTGCTGCCCTCGGCCACGCTGTCGAGCGGGACCAGGACGTTCGCCTCCGGGTAGTAGGCCGCCGCGCAGCCGCGCGCCGTCGGGTACGAGACCACGCGGAACTGCCGCAGGACGCGGTCGACGCCGTCGTCGTACGTTCCGCGGACGTCCACGAACTGGCCGTCCTCCAGGCCCAGCTCCGCGATGTCCTCCGGGTTCACGAACACCACGTGGCGGCCCTTCTTGATGCCGCGGTAGCGGTCGTTGTGGCCGTAGATCGTCGTGTTGAACTGGTCGTGGGAGCGCAGGGTCTGCAGGATCAGCGTTCCCGGCGGCTGCTCCAGATACTCGAGCTCGTTGACCGTGATCATCGCCTTGCCGGTCGGGGTGTGGAAGGTCCGCGAGTCGCGGGGACCGTGCGCCAGGATGAATCCGCCCTCCTGGCGGATGCGTTCGTTGTAGTTCTCGCAGCCGGACACCACATGGCTGATGTGGTCGCGGATGAGGTCGTAGTTCTTCTCGAACCCCTCCCAGTCCGCGCCGATTCCATCGCCCAGCACCTCGCGGGCGATCCGGCAGACGATCGCGACCTCCGACAGCAGCTGGTGGGAGACCGGCTCGACCTTGCCCCACGACGGGTGCACCGCGCAGACCGTGTCCTCCACCGAGACGAACTGCGGCCCGCTCTCCTGGATGTCGATCTCCGTGCGGCCCATCGTCGGCAGGATCAGCGCCTCGCGGCCGACGACGGTGTGGGAACGGTTGAGCTTGGTGGAGATCTGCACGGTCAGGTCCGTGGTCTCCATGGCCGCCTCGGCCACGTGGGTGTCGGAGATAGCGCCGACCAGGTTGCCGCCGAGGGCCACGAACACCTTGATCCGGCCGTCGCGCATCCGGCGGAAGGTCTCCACCGCGTCGACGCCGTGCTCGAGCGGGGGCTGGAAGTTGAACTCCCGGCCGAGCGCCTCGAGGAACGCCGGGGGCATCTGCTCCCAGATGCCCATGGTCCGGTCTCCCTGCACGTTGCTGTGGCCGCGGATCGGGGAGGCACCGGCGCCGGGCTTGCCCATGTTGCCGCGCAGGAGCAGCAGGTTGATGATCTCCTTGATCGTGGACACGGCCTTCTTCTGCTGCGTGATGCCCATGGCCCAGGTGATGATGACCTTCTCCGCCGCCATGTACCGGTCGGCGAGCTCGTCGATCTGAGCGGAGGCCAGCCCGGTGGCCTGGAGCACGGCCTGCTCGTCCAGGTGGCTGAGGTGTTCGCGGAGCTCCTCGAGCCCCTCGCAGTGCTTCTGGAGGAAGTCGTGGTCGAGCACCTTGCCGGGGTTGCGCTCCTCGGCGTCGAGGACGCGCTTGGACACCGCCTGCAGGAGCGCCATGTCGCCGCCGAGGCGGATGTGCAGGAACTGGTCGGCGAGCTCGGTGCCGCGGCCGATGATGCCCTTGATCTTCTGCGGGTTCTTGTAGCGGCGGAGCCCGGCCTCGGGCAACGGGTTCACGGCGACGATCTGCCCGCCGTTCTCCTTGCAGGCCTCGAGCTCGGTGAGCATGCGCGGGTGGTTGGTCCCCGGGTTCTGCCCCATGATGATGATCAGGTCCGCGTTCGCGAAGTCGTCGAACGTGACCGTCGCCTTGCCGACGCCGATGGTCTGCCCCATGCCCCAGCCGGAGGACTCGTGGCACATGTTGGAGCAGTCGGGAAGGTTGTTGGTTCCGTAGGCGCGCACGAACAGCTGGTAGAGGAACGCGGCCTCGTTGGACGTGCGTCCACTCGTGTAGAACGCGGCATGGTCCGGCGAATCGAGGCCGTTGAGCCGGTCCCCGAGGATCGAGATCGCCTCGGACCAGGCGATCGGCCGGTAGTGGTCCTCGCCGGCGGGCTTGTACACGGGTTCGGTCAGGCGCCCCTGCATGCCCAGCCAGTACTCGGAACGCTGCCGCAGCTCGCTGACGGAATGCTCGGCCCAGAACTCCGGGGCGATGACCACCGGCGTCGCCTCCCACGTGACGGCCTTGGCGCCGTTCTCGCAGAATTCGAAGGTCTTGCGGCGGCCCGGGTCCGGCCACGCGCAGCTGGGACAGTCGAAACCATCCTTCTGGTTCATCGCAAGGACGGTCTTGCGGGTGCGGTTGGGTCCCATGTGGTCGAGGGCGGGTTCCATGGAGTGGAAGACGCCGGGAATCCCCGCGGCCCACGTCTTGGGCCGGTCCCCGACGACGATATCCTTCTCGTCCGGCTCTTCGACCTGCGGATTGCTCTTGGGCACGGTGCCTCTTCCTTCCCGGGCGCCGCCCGTCCGGGCGGCGCGAATATGACGCGCGTCTACCCTCAGGACTAGCAGGGTCGGGACGCGGCCGCAAGGCCCGGGCCGGGCGACGGGGGTACGACGGCGGTGCCTACCGGGTGCGCGGGGCGCCCGAGAGCGTGGCCAGGAACGCCGCCGCCGTGCCCTCGGCGGTCGCGCGCCATCCCGCCTCCAGCTCCAGCATGTTCTCGCCGTTCGCGCGGAGGACGGAGAGGGTGCGCGTCAGCCAGTCGAGCGTGGCCGTGCGCAGTTCGGTGTTGAAATTGACCTTGCCGATGCCGCGTTCGCCGGCGCGGGACAGGTCGGCGGCCGGGATGCCCGACGCCCCGTGCAGGACCAGCGGGACCCCGGCCGCCCGGCCGCGGATGGCGTCCAGCGCCTCCCAGTCGAGGTGCGGGACGCCGGTGTAGTTGCCGTGGGCGTTCCCGATGGACACGGCCAGCAGGTCCGCGCCCGAGGACTCCATGAACTCCGCGACCAGCGCGGGTTCGGTCATGCCGGCCGGAACGGAGCCGGCCGCGGGCGGCCCGGTCCCCGCGCCGAGCGCGTTGTCCTCGTCGCCGGGCAGCGCACCGAGCTCGGCCTCGACGACGACGCCGCGGGGACCGAGTTGCAGGACCATGCGCGCCACGAAGGACGCGTTGTCGTCCGGAGACAGGTGCGATCCGTCCGCGAGCACGGCGTGCACCCCGGCGTCCACGGCCGCCAGGATCAGCGCCTCGTCCCGGGCGTGGTCCAGCTGCACCACCACGGGCACCGACGCGGCGTCGGCCAGCCCTCGCAGGGCGGTGACCAGCCGGAGGCCCGCCGTCGTGCCCGCGGTCTTCGGGGGAACCAGCAACACCACCGGGGACCCGGCCGATTCGGCGGCGGCGACGACGCCGAGTGCCGTCGTGAAGTCGTAGCAGGCGACGGCCGGGACGGCGGCGCCGCGGGCCAGGGCGTCCCGGGTGATGTCGAGGAGGTCCATGGGTTGCCTTTCTGGGGGCGTGGGCGGTCTGAGTGGGAATGGAGTGTGGCGGCCGCCGGAAGCCCTCAGGGGGTTCGGGCTTCCGGAGGCCGCGGCGTGGGGGCGGGGCTAGAGGCCCAGCGGGGTGATCGCGAACCAGACCAGGACGGTGAGGAGGAACCCCAGGGCGCCCAGGACGGTGGTGAGGACGGTCCACGTCTTCAGGCCGTCCGCCACGGTCAGGCCCAGGTAGCGTGTGACGATCCAGAAGCCGGAGTCGTTCACGTGGGAGAGCCCGAAGGCGCCGAAGCCGATGGCGACGGTGATCAGGGCCAGCTGGGCCGTGGAGTACGCGCCGCCGCCGGCCGCGGCGGCGAGCAGCCCCGCCGTCGTGATGATGGCGACGGTCGCCGAGCCCTGAGAGGCGCGGAGCACCGCGGCCAAGACGTAGGCCATGAGCAGGATGGGCAGGCCGGCCGCGCTCAGCGTGTCGGCGAGGGCCGTGCCGATGCCGGATTCGGTGAGCACCTTGCCGAAGACGCCGCCGGCGCCCGTGACGAGGATGACGATGGCGGTCGGAGCCAGGGCGGAGTCCATGACCTCGCCCGTGGCCTGGGCCGACCAGCCGCGGCGGATGCCGAGGAAGTAGAACGCCAGCATGACGGTGACCAGCAGCGCGATGGTGGGGGAACCGATGAACGCCAGCGTGTTCGCCTCCGGGGTGCCCTCCTCCAGCAGCACGGCGCCCACGGTGCCCAGCATGATCATGGCGATCGGCAGGACGATCAGCACGACGATCATGCCCCAGCTCGGGGGAGCCTGCGTGCGGGTCCGCGTCGAGACCGTGCCGCCGCCCGCGGCGTCCTCCTCCACCTGGGAGGTGCCGGTGCCGAAGAGCTTGAACTGCCGGGCGGTCTCCGGCAACATCACGTAGTCCCGGCGGTTGAACCACTTGGCCAGGAAGAAGCCGGCGATGCCGACGGGAACGCAGATGCCCAGGCCGAAGATCGTGATCCAGCCGATGTCGGCCCCGAGGACGCCGGCGCCGCCGACGATGCCCGGGTGCGGCGGGACGACCACGTGGATGGCGAGCATGACGGCCGCGACGGGCAGCCCGACCTTGACCGGGTTGACCCCGGCGGCCTTGGCGAAGCCGTAGATGATCGGAACGAGGATGATGAAGCCGACGTCGAAGAAGACGGGAATGGCCAGCAGGAACGCGGCCGCGGTCAGCGCGGCGGTGATGCGGCGCGGGCCCAGCCAGGAGGTGAAGCGCCCGGCGAGGGCCTGCGCGCCGCCGGAGACCTCGATCATCTTGCCGAGCATCGCGCCGAGGCCGACGAGGATCGCGACGTTGCCCAGCGTTCCGCCCATGCCGGCCTGGACGGTGGGGATGATCTCCTCGATCGGGATGCCCGCCACGAGGGCGACCAGGACACTGACGATCAGCAGGGCGAGGAACGCGGGCACCTTGAACTTGATGACCGCCAACAACAACAGCACGACGCCGGCTACGGCGATGCTCAGCAACGCGAGTGTGCTCATCAGGGAGTCTCCTTTGACTATGGAACGGGTGGGGAACTGCTGCGGATGCGGGAGGGAGTGCCGCGCTTGGGCCGGCGTGCGGCGCTAGGCCGAAGTGCGGCGCTAGGCCGGAGTGCGGCGGGTCGGGGCGACGACGCGGATGACGGCCGAGTCGTCCTCGGCGCCGAGACCCTGGGCCTGGCCCAGAAGGTAGAGCTGCTCGGCGGCCGCGGCAAGGGGCGTGGGCAGGGCGACCTCGCGGGCCGCCTTGGTGACGATGCCCATGTCCTTGACGAAGATGTCGAGGCGGCTGAGGACGTCGGCGCCGTCGTCGTCGTAGGCCTGCAGGGCGCGCGGCCCGCGGTTGCCGAGCATAAAGGACGCGGCGGCGCCGGACTGCAGCGCCTCCAGGGTCCCGGCGGGATCGAGGCCCAGGGCGTCGGCCAGCGCCAGCGCCTCGGCGGCGGCGGCGATGTGGACACCGCACAGCAGCTGGTTGACGGTCTTCAGGGCCTGGCCGTCGCCGGGCTTGTCGCCGACCACGGTCAGGGTGGAGGCGAGGAGCTCCAGCGCGGGGGCGGCCTTCGCGCGAGCCTCGGGCGTCGCACCCACGACGATCAGCAGGTCTCCCTCGCCGGCGCGCACGGGTCCGCCGGAGAGCGGGGCGTCGACCAGGTCGACGCCGATCCCGGCCAGCCGCGTGGCGACGTCCGCCACGGCGGCGACGCCGACCGTGCTTGTCATGAGGACGACGGCGCCCGGGCGCAGGGACGCGGCGATGCCCGCCTCGCCGAACAGCACGTCGGCGAGCTGCTCGCCGTTGCGCACGGCGAGTAGGACGGCGTCCGCGTCGGCGGCGGCCGCGGCGGCCGTGGGGAAGGTCTTGATGCCCGCGTCCGCGGCGAGGTCCATGCGGGCGGCGGCGATGTCGAAGCCGTGGACCGTCAGTCCGGTGGCGAGGCGGGTGGCCATGGGCAGGCCCATGGCGCCCAGTCCGAGGACGGCGATGCTGTAGTTGGTGCTCACGAGTGGCTCTCCTTCGAGTCGGTGGCTGAGAGTTTGACGGCGACGTCCGTCAGGGAGGAGTCGGCGCCGACGTTGCCGGCGAAGACGATGTAGGGGATGCCCCGTGCCGGACCGTCCTGCGGCTCCCACAGGGACACGATGCCCGGAAGCATGGGGCCCCGGACGATCGCGTGGCGGATCTCGAGGCCGTGCGCGGCGACGTCGGAGGAGGTGATGCCGCCCTTGGCGATGACGAAGCGCGGGGGAGTGGTCGCCAGGGTGCGCCGGACGACGTCGACGACGGCGGCGGACACGCGGCGGGAGATGTCCAGGCTCTCGTCGCCGTCGTCCGTCTTAACGAGCTCGCGCGCGGTGTGGACCACGACGTTCCCGCGGGAGAGCGCCGTCGTGATGTCGCGGACGAGACCCTCGAGGTGGGCTTCGCGCCGCGCGGGGTCGATGACGCTGGCGACGTCGATCTCCGCGGTCAGCGCCACCGGGAGGTTCGCGCCGAGGTGGTGGAGTTGGCGCGTGGTCACGCCGACGTGGGATCCGACGACGATCAGCCCGCCGCGGGTGGCCGGCTCGCCGGCGGCGAAGATCTCCGCCGCCGTGAGGGGCTCGCGGGGATCCTGCCCGATCACCCCGCGGGCGAACGGCGGGCCGGCGCGGAACAGATAGGTGCCGCCGCGGGCCTCCGCGAGGGCAAGCCCGAGGGCGACCTGGCGCAGGTCCTCCTCGGCGACGAAGTCGACGGCGATCGGCACCGCGTCGCGCGCGGCGAGCAGCAGGTCCGCGATGGCCTCCGGGCCCCCGCGGCGGATGGTGTCCAGGTCCAGGACCAGGACGTCCGCGGCCGCGACGGCGCCGCCGGTCTTCTCCTCCACGTACCCCGGAAGGTCCGAGTGCCGGTAGCCGAAGGTCGCGTCGCGGGCGAACTCGGTCTCCGCCACGGGCACCGCCTGGCCGTCGAGGACGAAGTAGTGCACGCCGCCGATGGTCACGCGGCCCGCGTCGGGGAACGCGGGGACCAGGAGGATGCCGTCCACGGACCGGCCCGTGGACGCCGTGTACTCCTCGCGGAGCACGTCCGTTTCCAGCGGGAAGTGCCCGCGCAGCGTGGAGTCGCCGCGCGAGACGAACGAGACGGCGATGCCGAGCCCGGCGGCCGCCTCCAGGGCGGCGCGGGCGACCTCGCGGTTGCGCACGGCGGCCTCCGCCGGCGCCAGGCTGCGCGTGTTGGTGAGGACGTAGACGGCGGGGACGTCCCGGGCCAGGGCCCAGGCGAGGTCCGCCGTCTCCCAGCGGGTCAGGACGGGGAGGTCGGCGACCGACTGGGTGCCGGTCGGATCGTCGTCCAGCACCACGAAGACGCGGCGTGGGGCGGCGGCCATGGCGGCGCGGACGGCCTCCGCGGAAACGGCCGGCGCGGACGGGTAGGTCGAAAGAAGTTCTTCAAGAGATGCCACATTGAATCCTTGGTTAGATCAGATGTCAGACATCTTATGCGCAAAAACCCCTGAGGGGAAGACCCTTGTGAGACGGGCGTCACAGGCGCCTCGGCAGACGGCTCCCGGCAGGCAGGCGGTTCCCGGCAGGGAGGTGGCTAGGCGCGGTCCAGCACGAACCGCTGCAGGTCGCCGAGCGTCTGGTCCATGTGCTCGTTCATGGCCCGCCGCGCGTCCTCGGGGCTCCCGGACTCGAGGGCCGTGAGCACGTTCCGGTGCATCTGGATGGCGTGCTCCTGGATGTCGGGGACCGCCGACGTCTCCCGGCGGCCCTGGCTCAGCAGCTTGCCGAGCGGCTCGTAGAGGGCGGGGACCATGAGGTTGCCCGAGGCGCGCAGGATGACGTCGTGGAAGGCGATGTCGGCCGCGACGAAGCGTTCCACGTCCTCGGCCGCGTGCGCGTCGACCATGTGGTCCAGGTGGTGCCGCAGCCGCTCCAGGTCCGCGTCCGAACGGCGGGAGGCGGCGAGCTCGGCGGCGCCGACCTCGATCATCCGGCGGACCTCCAGCAGCTGCACGGAGACCTGCGCCGCGGTGCCGCCGGCGGACATGGAGCGCAGGACCGCCTCGAGCGAGGTCCACTCGGAGACGGGGTTCACAAACGTTCCGCGGCCGCGGACGGCGTTGAGCACGTTCTTCGCGCGGAGTTCCTTCAGCGCCTCGCGCACGGTCAGCCGGCTGACGTCCAGCTGGGCCCCGATGTCGGCCTCCGACGGCAGGACCGCGCCCTCGGCCAGTTCGCCGTCGATGACGCGACGGAGGATCTCGTCGGCGACCATATCGACCAGTGTTGCGCGTCCCACGGGTCCTCCGAGGCAGATGTGATGGTCGTTCCAGCCTAGCGGCTAGTCGGCCGGCCCCGGCGGCCAGACCACGCGGAAGCGCTCGAAGAGGACCTCGAGCCCGTCGTCCCAGATGAAGCCCTGGACCGGGGCGACCCGCAGCCAGTAGGCGCGGTGTTCGCGCAGCCAGGACTCGCGTGTGAGGTCGCCCTCGCCCTCGTCGCGGGCGAACGCGTCGTCGACGCTGTCGATGGGGCCGATCCGCAGTTCAACCGAGCGCAGGACGACGCGTGGCACGCCGGCGCCGTCGCAGGCGATCCAATGGTCCCCGATGCGCGGCAGCCGAGCGCCCTCCAGGGCGAACTCGACGCCGAGGCACGCCGTCGCGCGCTTGCGCCCCGCGAGCACGAGGCCCAGCAGCTCGTCGGCGAGCGCGGGGGTGTCGCCGAACTGCTCGGCGGTCGGCGGGTCGGCGGCGTCCGGCAGGCGCGGGTGGGACTCCAGGAAGTCGTTCCACAGCGCCTGGACGGCGGCGTCGTCGGGCGGCGGCAGGTGCATGGTGACTCCTAGGGAGCCGGCGCGGTTCCCTGACCGCCGGAAGCGCCCGAAGCGCCCGGCGCGCCCGCCGAGCGCACGGCAGCGCCGCCGTACGGCCCGCCCAGGTACTTCTGCCCCAGGGCGTCGAAGGTGGACAGCAGGTTGTAGAGGCCGATGATCGACATGACCGCTCCGACCAGGACGGCCAGCATCCCGAGCAGGATGAGGATTCCGCCGGGTCCTCCGACCTCTGGGTCGGGCATCATGCCGGGTTCGAAGGTGCCTTCGGGCATCGCGGCATACATCGCCGCGGCGGCCATCGAGGCGCCGATGCCGGCCAGGATCGGGCCGATCACCGCGGAGAGCAGCAGCCCCCAGATGATCAGCTTCGCGGACGGTTTTGGTGTGCTGGCCATGGTGTCCTCCCGGGACGGGGACGGGGACGGGGTGGGTGGCAAAACCATAACCCCGGGTCGCGGCTTTTGCACGGGTTGCGGGGCGCCGCATCCAGGGCCCCGCGGTCGCCGGGCTCAGCCCATCGCCAGGGCCGCGACCGTCCCCGGCCGCCACCTCTCGGCCCGTCCGAGCGCCCGCGCCACCCCCGGCCCCCCGGCCAGCTCGATGAGTTGCGGGTCGCCGACGACCAGGAGGAGCGACCGCGCCCGGGACAGCCCCACGTAGAGCTGCTCCGGCGCGCGGTCCAGGTCCCGGAAACCGTCGACGCACAGGATCACGACCGAGCGCTCCAGGCCCTTGAAGCCCAGCACGTGCCCGTAGAACTCCTCGTCGCCGTCGTGGAAAGCGCGCCAGTAGTCGGTGCCGACGACGCCGTCGTGGCCGACGTTGGACTGGTGGACCGGGTGGCGGTGGCGCGTGGTGAGCAGCGCGATCTGGCCGTTGGACCAGCCCTCCTCGATGAGCGCGTCGACGCAGTCGCTGGCCTGCTCCACGGCGTCCTCCGTCCGGCACTCGACGAAGCGGACGGGCAGCCCGGTGCTGCCGCGCGGGGTGAAGTGTTCGCCCGCCAGCGGGCGGAAGGTCTCGGCGATCGTGCGGGTGTTGCGCAGGTTCTCGTCCACGTGGAGGGTCGCGAGCGTGGACTCGAGCGACGACGGCGCGGCGGCGCCCCACCGGCGGTACACGTCCTGCCGGTCGTCCATGAACGCGTACACCGCGCCGTCGTCCGGGTCCTGGAGGCAGGCGCGCAGGGCCTCCCACCAGAGCGGGGCGAAGTCCTGCGCCTCGTCGACCACGATCGCGTCCAGCTTCCGCTCGCGGGGCAGGCCGCCGGCGATCCGCAGCAACGCGCGCGGCATCTCCTCGTCGAAGTAGGACTGCCCGGCGCCGGGGGGAACACCGAGCCGGCGGGCGAACTCGTGGAACTCGCCGGTGTGCACGGGAGCCTTCTGCCGCCAGTCCTGGACCTGGTCGCGCAGGTACATGCCGAGGCCCTTGTTGTAGCAGAACAGCCCGACGTTCTTGCCCT
Organism: Arthrobacter halodurans; assembly: GCF_041877255.1. Classification (NCBI taxonomy): domain Bacteria; kingdom Bacillati; phylum Actinomycetota; class Actinomycetes; order Micrococcales; family Micrococcaceae; genus Arthrobacter; species Arthrobacter halodurans. Next base: position 61,587 of record NZ_JBHDLJ010000018.1, on the reverse strand, counting down.
CGCGGCACAGCCGTTTGGCCTTCTCGACGGCGAGCCAGGTCTTGCCGCTGCCGGCGCCCCCGACGAACCGGACCCGGCGCAGCGAACGCGTCGCCGAGAGCAGCGTGGCCTGCCGGACCGTCAGGCTGTCCTGCCCGGACTCCCGCTCGTGCGCGGCGTCGGCCGTGAGCTCCTCGGGCTCGAGGTCCCCGCGCAGGTGCGGGAGGATCCGTTCGAGGAACCTCGGGGACAGGCCCGCCGCCCCGCCGCCTTCCGTTTCGATGGCGGTGCGCAGCCGCTCGGCGACCGCGTCGAGGTCGCCGGCGTCCAGGATGAGCGCGCGCGGGACGCCGGCCATGTCCCAGTCGCGGGGGACCCGCGTATAGGGGAAGCAGGCGACGTAGGCGAAACGGCTGCTGAGGCGGTCGCTGATCTTCGGTGCCAGCGACTCCCGGAAGGCGTGGGCGGCGTCCTGGCACTGCGCGAGCGGGCTGCCGATCCTCCGCTTGCCGCCCCGGCCGCCGGACTGGTGCCATTGGCCGTTCTCGACACTGACCAGGCCGCCCTTGACCTCGATGGCCGCGAGGCCCACGTGGGGCCAGAGGACCAGCAGGTCGATCTCGTGCTCCGCGCGCCCGCTGCGGACCCGCACGGAGTGGGCGATGACGACGTCGTCCGGCAGCGCCGCGCGCAGGCGTTCGAACACCTCGCGCTCCGCCTCGTGGCCCTCCCCGAACTCGGGCTCCTCCGGAATGCACCGCGCCATGACTTTTCCCCCGTCTCGTCCCCCCGGACCGCTCGCGCCGCCCGCCGATGGGAACAATGTAGCGGGTGGGGCGGGTGGTGACTAGGGCCTGGACGGAACGGGGCGGGGCGGCATCAGGCGAGCCGGCTCTTCACCATCTCGCTGGTGGCCTTGCCGTCGAAGCGGCCGGCGACCTCGGCCGAGACGATCTTCATGACCTGCCCCATCTGGCGCATGCCCGGCGCCTCGCCGCCGGCGGCGACCGCGGCGATCGCGCGGTCGACGATCTCGGAGACGTCCTCGGACGTCAGCGGGGCGGGCAGGTAGGTCTCGATGAAGTCCGCCTCCGCGGTCTCCATGGCGGCCCGCTCGGGCTGCCCGGCGTCGCCGTAGGTCAGCGCGGTCTCGCGGCGGCGCGCGGCCTCCTTCTGCAGCAGTGCGACGACCTGCTCGTCGCCCAGCTCGACCGGCGTCTTGCCGCCCTTCTCCTTCGTGTTGATCTCGCCCAGCAGGTTGCGCAGCGTCATCAGCGCCAGCTTGTTGCCGGACTTGAGGTGGTGGGTCATGTCGGTGCGCAGCTGGTCCTTGAGGGTGCCCATGGGGGTGCCTTTCGTCGGGGGAGCGGAACGGGTTGCCCCCATTGTCCCCCGCGGGAGGGCACGTGGGCCTGGTGGGTGGGGGCGTCAGGGCAGCAGCGTGTAGAGGTCGACGACGGTTTCCTCGGGAAGCGACGTGAAGCCTCCGTCGATGCCCTGGTTGAACCGCGGAAGCAGCGTTCCGTCTCGGAAGGTCTCCCAACTTTCCTGCGACTCGTGAACCGCCATGATCGTCCAGCCGCCCTCCGAGGGCCCGGCGGCGTGGAAGATCTGCCCGGCGGGCAGCTGGCCGTCGCCCGGATGGACGGCGGCGACGGACGCATCGTATTGCTCTCGGGTGCCGCCGGCGAAGAAATGCACGATTCCGTAGGCCTCGGTAGCCATGGCTCCTCCTTGGGTGGGAATGCACCCATAGTGGGCGCCGACCGGGTCCCGGACAAGAGGCGGAGCCGGCCTCAGCCGCCGTCCGGTGCCAGGTCCTTGCGCACCAGCCACCGGGGTAGGCCGTCGCTGGTGGAGTCGGTCAGCACCACCCGCCGGTAGCCGGCGCGCTCGAACATCCCGGTGGTCCCCACGTAGGCGAAGGCGGAATTCACCCGCTGCCCGTCGCGCGGCTCCACGGGGTACGCCTCCAGGCAGGGCGCCCCGTGGGCGGCCGCGTACTCCTCGGCGCCGTCCAGGAGCCGCCCGGTGACGCCCTGCCGGCGGAAGCCGGAGCGCACCACGAGGCAGAAGACGCTCCAGACCGGCACGTCGTCGACCCGGGGGATCACCCGCGAGCGCGCCAGCCGCGGCACGGTGTCGCGCGGCCCCATCCCCACCCAGCCGGCGGGTTCGCCGTCGCGGTAGGCGACCAGCCCGGGGGCGGGGTCTTCGCGGGCCAAGCCGCGGAGGAACCCCTCGCGTTCGCCGCCGTCGCCCCGGCCCAGCTCAGCCACGTCGCGGCCGGTCAGCCGGTAGGCCAGACACCAGCAGTGACGCGGGTTGCCGCGCGGATTGGCGACCGCACCGAAGTCCCCGAAGTTCCCGGAGGTGAGCGGACGGACCTCCCATGTCGTCATGGCCCCACGAAACCAGCCGGACGCCGCGGGTGCAAGGAGTCGCCGTACGGGACAATGGACGGGTGACCAGCCCAGCCCGCAGACCGTTCGACCTCGCGGCCATCGGCGCCGGCCTCGTCTTCGCCGAATCCCTGAACCGGCTGGCCGCCGCGCTCGCCGACGGGGGAGCCGCGGCGACCGCCGTCGTGCAGGCCCCTCCGGGCACCGGCAAGACCACCCTCGTCCCCCCGCTGGTCGCCAACCTCGCCGGGCGGCGCTTGCCGGATGGGCGGCCACCCCGCGTCGTCGTCACCCAGCCCCGCCGCGTCGCGGCGCGCTCGGCCGCCCGCCGGCTCGCGTTCCTCGACGGCGGCCCACTCGGCGGGCGCGTCGGATACACGGTCCGCGGCGAGCGCCGCGCCGGCGCCGAGACGCTCGTCGAGTTCGTCACCCCGGGAATCCTGCTGCGGCGCCTGCTCGCCGATCCGGGGCTGGAGGGCACGGCCGCCGTCGTCGTCGACGAGGTCCACGAGCGCGGGCTCGAGACCGACCTGCTGCTGGGACTGCTCGGCGAGGTCCGGCAGCTGCGCGGCGACCTCGCCGTGGTCGCGATGTCCGCCACGCTCGATGCCCCGCGCTTCGCGTCGCTCCTCGGCGCGCACGACGGCGCGGGTCCGGCCCCCGTCGTCGACTGCCCGTCCGCCCTGCACCCGCTCGACGTCTCGTGGGCGCCCGCGCCGGCGCCGCGGCAGGACGAGCGCGGCGTGACGCGCGCGTTCCTGGACCACGTGGCGGACACGGCCGCGGCCGCGCACGCCGAGGCGCTCGCCGGGAACCCCGGCGCCGACGCGCTGGTCTTCGTCCCGGGCGCGCGCGAGGTCTCGCTCGTCGCCGGTCGTCTCCGGGACCGGCTGCGCGGCCGGGCGGGCGCCGGGACCGGAGGCGGCACGGGTGTCCGCACGGAGGTCCTGGAGCTCCACGGGCAGATCGACGCCGCGGCACAGGACCGCGCCGTTTCCGGGCGCGCGCCGGGCGAACCGCCGCGGATCATTGTCTCGACGTCCCTCGCCGAGTCCTCGCTGACCGTCCCCGGCGTGCGGCTGGTCGTGGATTCCGGGCTGGCCCGCGAGCCGCGGCGCGACACCACGCGCGGCATGTCCGGGCTGGTCACCGTGTCCTGCTCCCGTGCCTCCGCCGAGCAGCGCGCCGGCCGGGCCGCGCGGCAGGGTCCGGGCCGCGTCGTGCGCTGCTACGACCAGCGGACCCTCGGCGCCGCCCCCGCGCACCCCACGCCGGAGATCGCCGTCGCCGACCTCACGTCCGCCGCTCTGACGCTGGCCTGCTGGGGCGCGCCCGCCGGGGAGGGCCTGGCCCTGCCCGACGCCCCGCCGCGGCCGGCGATGGACGACGCCGTCCGCACGCTCCACGACCTCGGCGCGGTGGACGACGGCGGCCGCGCCACCGCACTGGGCCGCGCGTTGTCCTCGATCCCGGCCGATCCGCGGCTGGCCCGCGCGCTGCTCGACGGTTCCGCGCTGCTGGAGGGAAGCCCGGCGGCGGGCCGCCGCGTGGCCGCGGAGATCGTCGCCGCCGTCGCCGGGGACGCGCGCGCGCCCGGCGCCGACCTGACGCGCCTCCTCGCGGAGCTGCGCGCCGCGCAGGGTTCGGGCCGTGACCCGGCCGCGCGGCGTTGGGCGGACGAGGCCCGGCGCCTGGAGGGGATCGCGCGGCAGGAAGCCGCCGGCGCCGTGCCGGAGGGCGAGCCGTCCGAACCGGTGGCGGCCGCGGAGGCGGTGGGATTCGTCGTCGCGCTCGCGTTCCCGGACCGGGTGGCGCGCCGGATGCCCGGGGCGGCGGGGGAGAGCTACCTGCTGGCCTCGGGCACGCGCGCCGGTCTGCCCGCCGGCAGCCCGCTGTCCGGGCACGAGTGGCTGGCCGTCGCCGAGGTCTCGCGCGCGCAGGGGCGCGACGCGGCCGGGACGGGCGCCGTCATCCGCGCCGCCGCGCCGCTGGAGGCCGGCACCGCGCTGGCCGCCGCCGCGCACCTGGTGACCGACCGGGTCGAGGCGCGGTTCGAGCGCGGCCGGGTCGCCGCGCGGCGGGAACGCCGGCTCGGGTCGATCGCCCTGTCCACGACGCCGGTGCGGCCCTCGGCGGACGAGGGGCGCGACGCCGTCGCGCGCGCCCTCGCGGCGGACGGGCTCGGCGTGGTCGGCTGGTCGCCGGGCGCGGACGCCCTGCGCAGGCGGCTGGCCCTGTTGCGCCGCGAGCTCGGGGACCCGTGGCCAGACGTCTCCGAGCCGGCCTTGGTGGCGCGGCTGGCGGACTGGCTGGGACCGGAGCTGGACCGGCTGGCCGGCGGGGCGGCCGCGCAGGGCGTCGACCTGGCGGATCCGCTGCGGCGGCTGCTGCCGTGGCCGGAGGCGGCCCGCCTCGGCGAGCTCGCCCCGGAGCGCCTCGAGGTGCCCAGCGGCTCGCGGGTGCGGATCGACTACCCGGACCCCGATGGGGACGACGGCGGCCGCCCGGTGGTGGCGGTCAAGCTGCAGGAGTGCTTCGGCTGGGCGGAGACGCCGCGGGTGGCCGGCGGCCGCGTGCCCGTGCTGTTCCACCTGCTCTCGCCGGCGGGGCGGCCGCTGGCCGTGACGGACGACTTGGCCTCGTTCTGGTCCGGACCGTACGCGCAGGTCAGGGCCGAGATGCGGGGACGCTACCCGCGGCACCCGTGGCCGGAGGATCCGTGGACCGCCCCCGCGACGGCGCGGACCACGCGCCGCGGGTAGCGGACACGCCGGAGGGTCGTTGCGGAGGGTTGTTGCGGCGGGTGGTTGCCATGGGTACCTTGTCTGCATGCCGACGTTCCGACGATTCCAAAGCGCGGTGCCCAACCGCCGCGGCACCTACCCCGGCGTGTTCGCCCTCGCCAACGGGCTGGCCTCCTCGGGCCGATTGACCGCCGCCGACGCCGCGTGGCTGCGCCGGGCGAACGACAACGCCAACGCCACCTATCCCAACCCCACGGCCGCGACGCCCGACTGCTACGACCGCGCGCTGAATCCCGGCGCCCGCTCCTGGTTCAGGGACTCTGCGGAGCACCTCTTCGTCCTCACCGACCCGTACCTCGAACTGCTGGACCGGTACGAGGTGCCCTGGGTCGAGCTGCGCACGTCGTCGCCGGGCCGGATCGTCCATGAGGACGACGTCCAGGTGGTCGCCATTCCCTGGGCGCACGTGGACCACTGGCTGCCGTAGCCATTTCCTGCCCGCGACGCCGCGGTCGTGGGGATGTCGTGGGGACGGGGTCCCGACGGCGGGGTCTTGACGACAGGGTCTTGACGGCGGGGTCTTGACGGCGGCGGACGCGGGCGGTTGGCTGGCCTCGGGAGCCGAGGCGGCTCCTCCGACACCCGCCCACCCGCACCGACAGGAGCAGCACCATGCTGAAAATGAGTCCCTATCTGGCGTTCAACGGCCAGGCCCGCGACGCCCTGGAGTTCTACCACGGGATCTTCGGCGGCGACCTCGGCATCACCACCCACGGGGACTACCACCACCCGGACCCGGCGCTCGCGGAGCAGGTCATGCACGGGCAGCTGGAGACCCCGGGCTTCGTCCTCATGGCCGCCGACCACCCGGAGGGGAAGGCGCCGCACGGCGAGGGGAACACCACCCTGTGCGTCTGGGGCGACGACGTGGAGACCGGCAGGACGTGGTTCGAGGGGCTGCTCGACGGCGCGACGCTGCGCGTGGAGTTCAAGGAGCAGATGTGGGGCGACGTCTACGGCGAACTGGAGGACAAGTTCGGCGTCGTCTGGGCGGTCAACGTCAGCCCAGCGAAGGAGGAGCCGGCGCCGGAGGCGTAGCCGCGTCGGAGCGGAAGCCGCGTCTCAGGCGTCCTGTGCCGAGGCCGCCGTCCAGATGTGGAAGCTGCGCCCGGCGTCGTAGACGGCGGCCCCGGGGTCGCGGACCATCAGGTCGCCGGCCGAGGCCCCCAGCGCACTCGCGGCTATCGCGCGCCCGTCCTGGTTGACCAGCGCCGCCGTCGGACCGATCCGCCGCAGCGCGGCGAGGGTCCGCCGTTCGAAGGACTGCACCGTCACGTCCGCGCCGACCACCCCGGCGATGGTCTCCAAGCCGCGCACCGTCACGGGGTGGGTGAACGTGCAGACGTATTCGTCGGTGCAGAGGAAGTCCACATAGGGACCGGTGACGTGGGGCAGGCCGGTCGCGACGGGGAACCTGAACCACTCGGCCCCCACGTACCGGCTCATGGAGCTGGGGCTGAAATTCGCCAGCGCGTCCACGCGTTCCAGATCCGCGCCCTGCCACCACGCGATGTAGCTGCGGTCCGGGCCCAGCAGCCCGGCGTTGGCGACGAAGCCGGCGCCGGCGGCCACCGGGTCCGCCGCCCCCATCCACTCCTCGACCGTCGGTCGGACCAGCTTGTCGATGGCCGTGCCGGTGGGCTTGGACGTCAGGGCGGTCAACCCGGCCCCCACCTCGGCCGCCCACGCGGCGATGAGGGCCTCCACCGTGTCGACGAACCCGGCGATCGCCCGCACGTCCGACGCGTGCGGGTCCGCCGCCGCGGGCAGGTGTTCCACGCTCATGCGGCTTCCCTCGCCTGTTCCATCAGCAGCCAGTCGAACGCGCCGCGGACCATCTCCTCGGTCCGTGCGGCCGCCAGGTCGGCGTCGCGGGACTCGATCGCATCGGCGACCGCGGTGCGCAGCGCTACGCTGCGGTCGCGGAACACGGCGTCGGTGTAGGGCAGCAGCGTCATGATTCCCAACTCGGCCTGCAGCCGCAGCAGCTCGCGCGCCATCCGCGCGGACCGCGCGACGGCGGCCACCTCCAGCAGGAACTCCGAGTCGGCGAGCCGCCAGGCCAGGGGATCCTCGTGGACCGGATGGACGAACGAGCGCAGGCGCTCGACGTCGGCCGCGTCGGAGCGCCGGGCGGCGACGGGGGCGCAGGCGGTCGCGATGGCGCGGTAGTGCAGGCCCAGGTCTGAGAGCTGAAGCCGGGTGAGGGCGCGCAGGCGCTCGAGCGCCCTGCCGGGGGAAGGCAGCACGTTGTCGGCGATGACGCTGCCGCCGTTGCGGCCACGCACCGTGCGGATCATGCCCTGGGCACGCAGCCGGGCAAGGGCCTCCCGGGCGGTGGTGCCGGACACGCCCAGTGCCGCGGCCAGCTCGGCTTCGTTGGGCAGACGCTGTCCGCTCGCCAAGAGCCCGGTCTCCACGGCGGCCTCGATGCGCTGCGCGACCTCCTCCACCAGCGCGCCGGAGCGGATCGGTGTGAAGACGGCGGCGAGACTGCGGGACCCGCCGAGCGGTGACAGCAGCGACATTCGGCCCTCCCGCGTCGTCGAAATCGTGTGGCGCGCTCAACATAACAAGAAACCGTCGCGGGGGTCTATGCATAAAACCTCCGAAGTAATACTGTTTAGCCACATCGACCGGAGTGACCCGTCCCACACGAGTCCGCGCCCGGCAGCACGGCAGAGAGGAACCACATGACGGCAACGGCTGTATCGGGCAGCGAGCGCGGGACCGCGGAGGTCCCCGCGATCCGGCTGCGCGGGCTGACGAAGACCTTCGGCGACACGGTCGCCGTCGACGGCGTGGACCTGGATATCCGCCGCGGCGAGTTCTTCTCCATGCTCGGCCCCTCCGGATCGGGCAAGACCACGGTGCTGCGGCTGATCGCCGGGTTCGAGCTGCCGACCTCGGGGACCATCGAGCTCGAGGGACGGGACGTCTCCGGCTCGGCCCCGTTCGAGCGGGACGTCAACACGGTCTTCCAGGACTACGCGCTGTTCCCCCACATGTCCCTGGTCGACAACGTCGCCTACGGACTGCGGGTGCGCGGCATGGGCAAGACGGAGCGCCGCGAGCGCGCCGCCGCCGCGCTGGAGCGCGTGCAGCTGGGCCAGTTCCTGGGCCGCAAGCCCTCCCAGCTCTCCGGCGGCCAGCGCCAGCGCGTCGCGCTGGCCCGCGCGCTCGTCGTCGAGCCCAAGGTCCTGCTCCTGGACGAGCCGCTCGGCGCGCTGGACCTGAAGCTGCGCCAGCGCATGCAGATCGAACTCAAGGAGCTGCAGCGCTCGCTGGGGATCACCTTCATCTTCGTCACCCACGACCAGGAGGAGGCCCTGACCATGAGCGACCGGATCGGGGTCTTCAACAACGGCCGGCTGGAGCAGATCGGCACCGCGCACGAGATCTACGAGCGCCCGACCGGCAGCTTCGTGGCCAACTTCGTGGGCACCTCCAACGTCTTTGGGCCCGACGCCGCCGCCGCCATCTACGGCCGGGCCGGCGCGTTCTCGATCCGGCCGGAGCGCATGCGCGTGCGCTGGAATGCCGGTGTGCCGGGCGTGGGCGGCGCCGCGGATGGAGCCGCCGAGGGAGCCTCCCAGGGCACGACGTCGGTGCCCGGCACGGTCTCCTCGCTGGTCTACGTCGGGCACGCCACCCAGGTGCACGTGCGGCTGGACTCCGGCCCCGGCGTCGTGGTGCTCACTGGCGACCAGCTTCCGGGCACCGAGGCCGAGCTGCTGGGACGGCGCGTCGCCGTCGCCTGGGCCGACCGCGACGCCGTCTGGCTCCCCGACGCCGCGACCACGACCTCCCGCTAGCCCACATCACCCCACGAAAGAAGGCCATCATGAAGACACCCCACCAGTCGGCCCGCGCGCTCGGCGTGCTCGCCGTGGCCGCGCTCGCGCTCAGCGCCTGTGGCACCACGCAAGGCGGCGGAGAAGCCCCCGAGGCCACGGAGAAGACCGAGATCGGCGCGGGCGAGGGCCAGCTCTCGGTGCTGGCCTGGCCGGGCTACGTCGAGGACGGCAGCAACGACCCTGACGTCGACTGGGTCACCCCGTTCGAGGAGGAGACCGGCTGCCAAGTCTCCTTCAAGCCGTTCGGCACCTCCGACGAGGCCGTCACGCTCATGCGCACCGGGCAGTACGACGTCGTCTCCGCCTCCGGCGACGCCTCGTTGCGGCTCATCGCGGGCGGGGACGTGGAGCCGGTCAACACCGACCTCCTGACGAACTATCCCGACGTGTACCCGTTCCTCAAGGACAAGGCCTGGAACACGGTGGACGGCCAGAACTACGGCATGCCGCACGGCTGGGGCGCCAACCTGCTGATGTACCGCACGGACAAGGTCGACCCGGCGCCGACGTCCTGGTCCGCCGTGTTCGACGACGCTGCCGACTACTCCGGCAAGGTCACCGCCTACGACTCGCCCATCTACATCGCCGACGCGGCGCTGTACCTCATGAAGCACCAGCCGGACCTCGGCATCACCAACCCGTACGCGCTGGACGAGACCCAGCTGGCCGCCGCCGTCGACCTGCTCAAGAAGCAGCGCGAGCACGTTGGCGAGTACTGGTCCGACGTCGTCAAGGAGGTCCAGTCCTTCACCTCCGGGAGCACGGTGGTCGGCACCACCTGGCAGGTCGGCGCGAACATCGCGCAGGCCGGCGGCGCCGCCGTGGAGACGGTGCTCCCCGAGGAGGGGGCCACCGGCTGGTCCGACACCTGGATGGTGGGCGCCGAGTCGCCGAACAAGAACTGCGCCTACCTGTGGCTGGACTACATCGCGAGCCCCGAGGCCAACGCCGCGGTCGCCGAGTACTTCGGCGAATCCCCGGCCAACCCCAAGGCCTGCGACCTGACCAAGGACAAGAACCACTGCGAGACGTTCCATTCCGGCGACGAGGCGTACGCGGAGCAGATCTGGTACTGGACCACCCCGGTGGAGCAGTGCGTCGACGGGCGCACCGACGTGAAGTGCACCGACTACTCGGCCTGGACCAAGGCCTGGACCGAGATCAAGGGCTGAGTGGGGCGCGGCATGGCGACGCAAATACAGCACCCGTCCGGATCCCCGGCCGGAAGGCCCGGCGGGTCCGCGCGGACCGGAGTGCCACCGCTGGAGCATCGCAGAGTCTCCGCCCTGCTGCACCGGAACTCCTGGCTCCGGCTCGCCGGTCTGGTCACCGCGCCCGCAGGCTGGCTGGTCCTCGTCTACATCGCCGCGCTCGCCGCGCTGCTGATCACCGCGTTCTGGACGGTGGACACCTTCACGGGGAAGGTGTCCACCGAGTGGACGCTCGAGAACATCGTCGCCGTCACCACGGACCCGGTGTACCAGATCATCACCCTGCGCACACTGTGGATCGCGGTGGCGGTCACGCTGATCGACCTCGTGATCGCGCTCCCGATCGCGTTCTTCATCGCCAAGGTGGCGAGCGCCCGCTGGCAGAAGCTTCTGGTCGTCGCCGTGCTGATGCCGCTGTGGGCCAGCTATCTGGTCAAGGCATACGCGTGGCGCAACGTGCTCGCCGAGGGCGGGCTGCTGGAGTGGCTCGGCGCGCCCATCGGGCTGCAGACACCCGGCTATTCGCAGACCGCAGTCATCCTGACGCTGTCCTACATCTGGCTGCCGTTCATGATCCTGCCCATCCACGCCGGGTTCGACCGGGTGCCGGACTCGCTGCTGGAGGCCTCCGGCGACCTGGGGGCGAAGCCCTGGACCACCCTGCGGCTCGTCATGCTGCCGATCCTGGTCCCGTCCATCATCGCCGGCACCATCTTCACGTTCTCGCTCTCCCTCGGCGACTACATCACCGCGCAGATCGTCGGCGGCACCACGCAGATGCTCGGCACGGTCGTCTACGCCAACGTGGGGGCCGCGAACAACCTGCCCTTCGCGGCGGCCGTGTCCCTCATCCCGATCGTGATCATCACGATCTACCTCTTCGTGGTCCGCCGCACCGGCGCCCTGAACAACCTCTAGGAGCCCCCGGTGAGACTCTCGCGCAGCGCCAAAACCGTCCTGGGTGTGATCACCGGACTGGTCCTGTTCTTCATCTACGCCCCACTGCTCCTGGTGGTGGTCAACTCGTTCAATGCGGACCGCACCTTCGGCTGGCCCCCCAGCGGGTTCACTCTCGAATGGTGGGGGCGGGCCTTCGACTCCACCGGCGTCCGCGAGGCGTTGGCCACCTCACTCTGGGTCGCGGTGGTCTCCACCGTCCTGTCGCTGGTGTTGGGGACGCTGCTCTCCATGGCCCTGCAGCGCTACCGATTCTTCGGGCGGGAGGTGGTGAACCTGCTGGTCATCCTACCGATCGCGCTGCCCGGCATCGTCACCGGCATCGCGCTGAACAACATGTTCACCACCATCCTCGGGGTGCCGCTGAGCCTGTGGACGGTCATCGTCGCCCACGCCACGTTCTGCATGGTCACGGTCTTCAACAACGCGATCGCCCGGCTGCGGCGCATGAGCCCCGGACTGGAGGAGGCCTCCGCCGACCTCGGCGCCGGGGTGTTCACCACCTTCCGCCTGGTGACGTTCCCGCAGCTGCGCTCCGCGCTGCTGGCCGGCGGGCTCCTGGCCTTCGCGCTGAGCTTCGACGAGATCATCGTGACCACGTTCACGATCGGCGCCGGGGAGACGACCCTGCCGATCTGGATCCTGCAGAACCTGTTCCGCCCCAACCAGGCGCCGGTGGTCAACGTGGTGGCGGTGGTCCTGATCCTGGTCTCCATCCTGCCGATCTGGCTGGCGCAGCGGCTCTCGGCGGACTCGGTCGGCGTCGGCGCGGCGAGTGGGCGCGCCGCGGCCAAGGCCGCGAAGAAGGGCTGACGACCCACGGAGACCCGGTCACCGCTCCAGACACGTGCAGACGCAGGCCCGGTTGCCCTCCGCGTCGGCCAGGACCGTGAACGACGGCGCCTGCCCGGCGTCGACCACGGTGCCGCCGGCCGCGACGGCCGCCGCGATCCGCTCCTCGGCGACGTCGTGCGGGACCCACACGTCCAGGTGGAAGCGCTGCCGCGGGGCTTCGTGGGCGTCGGTGTGCTGGAACCAGAGCAACGGGACCCGGCCGTTCGGGTCCGCGAGGTCGTCGCCGTCGATCGCGCCGGCGTCGCCGGTCAGCAGCGCCGCCCAGAAGGGCCCGATGGCGGCGAGGTCGGCCGTGTCCAGCGCCAGCTCGATCTCGGCGACCACGCGCGGCTCGGCGGCCACGCCCTGCTCCCGTGCGATGCCGCTGACGGTCCGCGCCAGGTCGACGTCGCGTTGCGTGATCCCGCCGGCGTCGTGGCTGCTCAGCTTCACGTCCACGAGGGGATAGGTCAGCGTCAGGTCGGGGTGGTGGTTCGCGGCCTCCGCGGCCTCGCCGACCGCGTTGACGAACCGCAGCCCGGATGCGAAGTCCTTCGTGCGGAAGCGGGCGTGCAGGGCCTGGGCCAGGAGGCGCCAGTCGTCGAGTCCGGACTCGAGGACCTGGGCGCTGGTGAGCTTGTCCATCCCCCCAGTATGGTCGGCGGCCGCCCGCTGTCCAGAGGTTCCGAAGGCGGCCCGGGGGTCCGCGGGCCGCGGTGGAAAAGTTCGCGCCACCCCTTGCGCGGGGGTACCGGCGGCGCTAACGTACAACCAAATGGTTGTACTTGAACTGAGCGACGCGGAGATCGACCGCATCTTCCAGGCCCTGGCGGATGCGACCCGCCGCGACATCGTCCGGCAGGCGCTGCTGCGGGAGCAGTCCGTGTCGGAGCTGGCGCGGCACTACGAGATGAGCTTCGCCGCGGTCCAGAAACACGTCGCGGTGCTCGAGCGGGCCGCGCTCGTCACCAAGGAACGGCGTGGGAGGGAGCAGATCGTGCACGGGAATCCCGAGGCATTGCGCCGGGCGGCGCGACTGCTCGACGCCTACGGGGAGTTGTGGCGCGGACGCGCCGACAGGATCGGGGACATCCTCTCCGAACAAGAGAAGGGATAGGGATCATGACCGTTGTGAGTTCGCGGAAGGACCTGGAGAAGCTGACGTTCGAGTTCGTCGCCGAGTTCGACGCCGGCGTGGAGCGCGTGTGGCAGGTGTGGGAGGACCCGCGGCAGCTGGAGCGCTGGTGGGGGCCGCCGACCTGGCCGGCGACGTTCGAGCGCTTCGAGTTCGAGCCGGGCGGGGAATGCCGCTACTTCATGACCGGGCCCGACGGCACCACGGCGCGCGGCTGGTGGAAGTTCGGCGCCGTCGAGGCGCCGCGCGCACTCGACTTCGAGGACGGGTTCGCCGGCGACGACGGCGAACCCAGCGGCTTCCTCGGCACGACGCGCTGCTTCGTGACCCTGGAGGCGACGGGCAAGTCCACGCGCATGACGACCCTCTCGCGGTTCGAGAGCCTCGAGCAACTGGAGGAGATGTCCAAGATGGGCATGGAGGAGGGCATGCGGGAGGCCATGGGCCAGATCGACGCCATCCTCGCGGAGCAGAGCGTCCGCTAGGTCCCGCCGCGCCGGGCCGGGCCGGCGGGGAGGTCAGCCGCCCTCCCCGCCGAGCTCGCGCCGCAGGAGATCCTGCAGCGCCGTGTTCGGCTCGCCCGGCTCGCCGCTGCCGCTGAGGTAGAGGCCCATTTCGGTGCCGTGGTACTCCCAGTAGGAGAAGCTGAGGTTGTTCTCCTCCAGCAGGGAGAGCATGTCGCCGACCCACTGCTCCCCGCCCTTGCCCTCCATCTGGAAGGCCTGGCGGACGGCCCCGAACTCCATGACCGACATCGGCACCCCGTGTTCGGCGCCGAAGGCCAGGTTCTCCTCCATCTGGTACTCGAGGAAGGTCTTGTCGCGGGGCAGGAAGCCGCCGCCGGCGGCCCCCTCCGTCTCGGCGTACACGTCGAGCTTCAGGACGATCTGCGGGGAGGCGGCGGCCGACGCCGGCGCGATGTCCTCGCCCCGCATGTAGCCCTGGATGCGGTACTGGTTCCCGGGGACCACCTTGAACAGGTGCGCGTCGTTGCTCCACCCGGCGAGCGCGTCCGCCCGCGTGGCGTCGGTGACGGACAGGCTCGCCCCGTCCTCGCGCCCCGAGGACTCGCGCGCGAACTCCGGCGCCGGCGCGGCGTCGTCGCTCGACCACTGGTACCAGTCCAGGGTGCCGTCGCCGTCGAGCTGGTCGTCAACGACCCGCCGGATCTCCTGGCCGTCGGCGTCGTATTCGGTCACCCGCACGGCGTCGAAGTACGCGGTCCCGCGCATGCCGCCCTGCGCGACGACCAGGGGCATCGCGGCGATCGCGGACTCGTCCTCGATCTCGACCAGGCCGCTGTCGTACGCCGCCCAGCCGGACGTGCCCACGGGCAGCGACGGGGTGCTGATGGCGCTCTCGGTCAGGTAGGTCCGCTCGCCGGTCGGCAGGATCACGTCCGGGTCCGGGTAGCGGCCGCCGTCCTGGATCGGCCCCTCGACCCAGGAGGCGTACTGGTGCGTGTACTTGATGGGCTCGTAGAAGTGGAAGTCGTACATGACGTTGTCGTCGTCGACCAGGAAGTGCGGGTCGATCCCCGCGGCGCCGTAGGCCTCCCCGACGCCGTAGACGCCGCCGACGACCAGCAGGTGGTGGGGGTCCTCGGCGCGGACCGCGTCGACCAGCCGCTGCGCCAGCTCCTCCCACTGCTCGCCCGTGGAGTCGCTCGTGACGGGCTCGTTGAGGAGGTCGTACGCCGCGATCGCGGTCTCGTCCTTGTACCGCGCGGCGATGTCGGTCCACAGGTCCGCGTTGGCCTGCTGGAGCTCGGGGTCGGACCAGAGGTCGAAGCTGACGTCCTCGCTGGTCGGGTCCAGCCAGAAGCCACCGATGGGCGTGTGCAGGTCCAGGATCAGCCGCACCTCGTGCTGCCGCGCCCACCCGATGTTGCGGTCCAGCCACTGCCAGAAGACCTCCGGGTCCTCCGCGTACCAGTCGCCATCGAACGCGAAGCGGACGCTGTTGAACCCCAGCTCCTTCACCCGCGCGAAGTCCTGCTCCGAGTGGTGCGGGGACTCCAGGAGCTCGGACCCGTCGATGTCGCGGTGGTACAGGTTGGAGAAGTTCACCGCCTCAAGCCGTACGGGCCCGCCGTCGACCTCGAGGCCGCTTCCCGCGGCGCGGACGAACCCGTCGGTGCCGAGGCCGTTCGATGCGGCGGCGGGCTCGGCGCCCTGGGCGGCGTCGTCGCCCCCGCTGCCGGGCGTGCAGCCCGTGACGGCGAGGAGCGAGACCAGCATCAGCGCCCACAGGCGCCGGGAGCGGGCGGGCCGCCGACGACGCCGGGGCGCGGCGGGCAGGAGTGGGAGCTGGGGGACCTGGGAGGACATGGTGATCTCCGATCGGATCGGTCGCAGACATGAGCGCTGTCCCGGAGGGCCTCGGGAAATACCCGACGCCCGACCGCCACGGCAGGCGGTGACCCTGCCACCGCGGACGTGGGACCGAAGGTCCGTTCCCCAAGAGTGCTCCCCAGCACATTCCCCACTCTAGTACAGGAGTTGGCACGGCACCGTGGCGCGGTTCACAGCTCCGGTCACGGAGGCGGGCGGGCCGCGCGCGGATCAAGTCCGGATCGCGACCAAACCGCGGCCGAAATAGTCCACGCGCGGCCTGTGGGGACCCGGCCGCGAGGGCTAACCTGAAGGTCCACCACAAGCGGGGCATGCCGAGCGGCCCCGGCGGACGGTACCAGCTGCGAAGCGAGCGCTCGCTCCGCCATCGGAGGGACAGGACGATGAAGAAAACACTGAGGGCCGCGGCAGCCGCCGCGCTCGCCGCCGGCCTCGGGCTGGCGGCCTTTGCCGCCCCCGCGCACGCGGGCGGCTTCACGGAGGTCGGCGACGGCGAGCGGATCGCCGGCGGCGCGGCCGTTCAGGGCACGTTCACCGTGTCGTGCACTGAGGGCGACACGGTCTTCGTCTTCGCCAGCATCACCCAGCGCGTCTCCGAGGGCAGGATCGCCAGCGGGAGCGACTTCGAGCAGTTCACCTGCGCCGGCGGCACGGCCGAGCTGACCTACGACGTCGTGGCCCTGGAAATGGCGTTCGAGGACGGGGAGGCGGTCTTCACCGGATTCATCCAGGAGTGCCGCCTGGACACCTGCGACGCCGGGTCGAACTTCCCCCTCGAGGTGATCAAGCTCAGCGACTAGCGTCTCGGACAGAAGGCTTCCGCCGGACCGGCTCCTCCCGGGGTGGAGGTCCTGCACGGGGGCCTCACATGAAGTACGCCGTCGACGAAGCGGGCTCGCAACCGACCAGTGTCCGTGCCGCCGACCCCTGCGCCGCACCCGCAGACCGTCAGATAGCCCCGGGTAGGCGTATCGTCGCGGATGAGGAACGGGGCAATAAGCTCCACAACGCCGACACCTACTTCTCCGTCTACTACACGAAGTTCAAGGCGGCCGGGCACAGCCGCACGTGGACCACACAAGGATTGAAATCCAAGGAATGGTACTGCCCGAAGGGGAACAAGCGATGCTATTTTCCGGGCCAGAAGTGAGGCGCCTGAACTGGACCCAAGTGCCCGTCGGCATGGAACCGTCTCGGCATGCCACCCGCGTGCCGGTGGAGCACCAACCGTGGAGCATGGTGGTGGTGGCCGCGCTGCTGGACCTCGGACTGGGGGCGGTGTCCAACACCCATTCGATGCGGCGCGACCTGCCTCCCATCGCCCGCACGACTTTAGATGACCAACTCTCCCGCGACGTGGCTCGAATGCTGGGCGAGGCCGGCATTGACGGCCCCGACTCCTACGATGTCCTGACCAAGGATTGGTGGGCCAAGCTGCCGCCGAACGTGCATCCGGAAGAGCTGTGGTCCATGGCTGAGGGGGTGACCGACCACCGTGGCTACAAGAGGCTGCGTCGCAAGCTGCGCCGCATGTACCCGAAACAAGTGCGACGGCTTGTCCGGGCCCGGTCTCGGAGCGTCCACCGCGGTTCATCCCGCCCGGGAGACCACGGAACCTGGGTGCGATTTCCGCCCCCGCAGTCGGAAGCGTAGCCAGACCTGGCTGTGCTGCGTCGACGGACGGTGTCGCGATGGTCGCTCGGCACACGAATTTTCCCAGCGATATTCCTCGGTTTCATCGCCCACCCGCGGCAATCGGCGTACCGTGGAGGTACCAATCGTTGGACTGGGGTAAACCGTCATGAAACCCGTTGTGCTGAAGAAATGGATGCCCGCCGCGGCCGTTCCCGTGGTGATCGCGGCCGTCGCGATCGGCTCCTCGTACGCCGCCTCCGCGCAGGTGGATCTCCCGGACAAGACGCCGGAGGAGGTGCTCGCGATGGTCGCCGGCTCCGAGCTCGAGTCCTTCTCCGGGCACGTGCTCGCCACGTCGGACCTCGGCATCCCGCAGCTGCCCGACGTCGGCGGCGGCGACGGCGAGGACCTCGGTTCCCCCACTGACACCGGCGCCGACGCGGACACCACCGACTCCTCGGACTCCGCGGACGCCGGCATGACCGGGTTGCTGAACATGCTCTCGGGCACGCACGAGGCGCGCATCTACGTCGACGGGACCGACAAGGCCCGGCTGCAGAAGCTCGACGGGCTGGAGCAGGAGGACTTCGTCCTCAACGGCACGGACGTGTGGCACTACAGCTCCGAGGAGAACACCGCCGTCCACACCACGCTGCCGATGGCGCCCTCGGAGGCGAAGGCGGCGCTCGAGGACGCCAGGTCGCTCTGGGGCGGCCGCGCCCCGCAGGCCCTGCCGACGCCGGACGAACTCGCCGACCGCTTCCTCGGGATGGCGGACCCGGGCACGGAGGTCACCGTCGAGGAGGGCTCCGTCGCCGGCCGCGACGTCTACAACCTGGTGCTGACGCCGGCCACCGACGACACTCTGGTCGAGGGCGTGACCATCGGCGTCGACGCCGAGACCGGGGCTCCGCTGGCCGTCACCGTCGAGGCCGTGGACCAGGAGGAGCCTGCCCTGTCGGTCGCGTTCACGAAGTTCACCCCGGAGGCCCCGGACGCCGAGATCTTCGACTTCGAACCCCCGGCCGGCGCGACGGTCGAGGAGCGCGACCTGCCCGACCGCGGCGACCTCGAAAACCGGAAAGACGCCGGGACGTGGCACGGCGCGGAGAAGTGGCACGGCGCGGAGAAGTGGCAAGGCGCGGAGAAGTGGCGCGAAGCCCATGAAGACAAGATGTCCGGCGACGCCGCCCGGCGCCACGGCCTGGCGGACGGCACGGGATGGGACGCCGTTGTCGTCATCCCCGCCGAGAAGGTGCCGGAAGAGCTGCAGGACTCCGCGCTGCTGAACGGGCTCGCCGCGCCGGTCGACGGCGGCCGGCTGCTCCACACGTCGCTCGTGAACGTGCTGATCGCCGACGACGGCCGCGTGTTCGTCGGGTCCGTGCCCGTGGAGCGGCTGCAGGCCGCGGCAGACGCCGGGTGAGCGCGGCGCCCCCGGACGGGGACCTCGCCATCCAGACGCAGGGGCTGAGCAAGTCGTTCGGCAAACGCCGCGCGGTCAACGGCCTGGACCTGGACGTGCCGCGCGGCTCCGTCTTCGGCTTCCTCGGCCCGAACGGGTCCGGCAAGACCACCACCATCCGGATGCTGCTGGGACTCGCGACGCCGAGCAGCGGGACCATCACCGTGCTGGGCCGGCCGATGCCGGAGGCCGCGATGGACGTGCTGCCGCGGGTCGGGGCGCTCGTCGAGGGTCCCGCCTTCTATCCGTACCTGTCGGGGCGCGCCAACCTCCTCCGGCTCGACGCCGCGGACCGCCGCGCCGACTCCGCCACGCGCGCCGCGCGGGTGGACCGGGCGCTGGACACCGTGGGCCTGGGGAAGGCGGCCCGGCTCGCCGTCCACGCGTATTCGCTGGGCATGAAGCAGCGCCTCGGCATCGCGAACGCGCTGGCGACGTCGCACGAGCTGCTGGTGCTCGACGAGCCCACGAACGGGCTGGACCCGCAGGGCACCCGCGAGGTGCGCCACCTCATCGCGTCGCTCGCCGGGCAGGGCACCACGGTCTTCGTCTCCAGCCACCTGCTCGCCGAGATCGATCAGATGTGCACGCACGCGGCCGTGATGAGCGTCGGGAACCGCGTGGCTCAGGGCACGCTCGCCGAGCTGCGCGCCGACGGCGTCGCCGAGGTGCGGGTCACCACCCCGGACGACGCCGGGGCGCGCGCCGTGCTGGCCCGGCTGGGTCTGGTGCCGGACGGCGCCGCGGGCCACGACGTCGTCCGGGCGCCCTTGCCCGACGGTTCCCCGGAGCCCGAGCTGATCGTCGAGACGCTCGTGGCCGCCGGCGTGCGGGTGCGCGGCTTCGCCGTCGAGCGGCCCAGCCTCGAGGACCGGTTCGTCGCGCTGACGGGGGAGGGGTTCGACCTTGCCCAGTAGCAGCCTGCTCGCCTCCGAGCTCCACCTGATCTTCCGGCGCCGCCGCACGTGGGCGATGCTGCTGGCCCTCGGCGCCGTCCCCGTGCTGGTGGCGGTCGCCGTCCGGCTCACCTCCGGCCCGCCGACCGGCCGCGGGCCCGCGTTCCTGGACCGGGTCGCCGGCAACGGCCTGTTCGTCGCGCTCGTCGGGCTGCTGATGTGCGTGCCGCTGTTCCTGCCGCTGACGGTCGCCGTCGTCGCCGGGGACACGATCGCGGGGGAGGCCGGGCACGGGACGCTGCGCTACCTGCTGCTCGCGCCCGTCTCGCGCGGGCGGCTGCTGGCCATCAAGTACGCCGGCGCGGCCGTGTTCTGCCTCGCGGCGGCGCTGATGGTGGCCCTGTGCGGGATCGGGATCGGGCTGCTGCTCTTCCCGGTGGGCCCGGTGACCCTCCTGTCCGGCGACACGATCCCGCTGGCTGAGTCCTTCCTGCGGGTGGGGCTCGTGGCCGCGTACGTGTCCGTGTCGCTGCTGGGGCTCTCGGCGATCGGGCTGTTCGTCTCCACGGTGACGGACGTGCCGGTCGGCGCGATGGCCGCGACGGCCGTCCTGTCCGTCGCGGCCCAGATCCTCGGCCAGCTGCCGCAGCTGGAGTGGCTGCACCCGTGGCTGTTCACCCACCACTGGCTCGGCTTCGCGGACCTGCTGCGCGAGCCGATCCTGTGGACGTCCTTCGGCGAGAACGCCCTGCTGCAGGCCGGCTACATCCTGGTGTTCGGTGCGCTGGCCTACGGGCGGTTCGCCACCAAGGACGTGCTGTCCTGAGTCAGGCGGCGTCCGTGGAGTCCGCGGCGTCGGTGAAGTCCAGGATGAAGCGCGCGGTCTCATCCGGCTGGTCCCAGTGCGGGAAGTGCCCGCAGTCCTCGATCCAGCGCAGGGTCGCGTGCGGGTACAGCTCGGTGGCGCGTCCCGCCTGGCTCGGCGGCGTGACGAGGTCCCGGCTGCCCCAGACGAGCGCCAACCGTCCCGCGGTCGCGCCGTCCGCGCCGGCCTGCTTCGGCCCGTGGACCAGCGACCGGCGAGCCTCGTCCAGGCTCGCGGACGTGGTGTAGCCCAGCAGCTCGGTCAGCACCACGTCCGGGTCCAGCCGCCACGGCTTCGCGGAGAACTGCGACAGCAGCAGGGTGCGCCCGACCGCATGGCGGCTGAGGAACGGCAGCGCCGGCTTGAGGCGTCGCACCAGCGCGATCGAGGCCGTGATGCTCGCGTCGAAAACGCGCAGCTGCCGGTCGTCCCAGAAACCACCCGGGTCCAGCGCCACGGCGGCGCCGCGGTGGCCGCGGCGCGCCAGCTCCACGACCATGCGGGCGCCCATGGAGCTGCCGACGACGTCGGCGTCCTCCAGCCCCTCCTCGCGCAGGAACCGCTCCAGAGCGTCGGTGAGCGTGGCGATGCCGACCTCTCCCGTGAGTGGCGCGCTGGCGCCGAACCCCGGCAGGTCGACGGCGACGACCTCGCGGTGCGCGCTCAACGCCGGCACCACGGTGTCCCAGGTGCGCAGGCTCGAGCCCAGGCCGTGGACGAGGACCAGGGGACGGCCCTGTCCGGTGCGTTCGGTGTTCAGCGTGCTCATGGGGCGACCTTTCGCTGGGGTTGGGCCCAGCCTACGTGGTGGTTCGGCGACATGGTGGGGGCGGGGGGCTGGCGCATGCGCCCACGTTCCGCCAGCATGGGGGAATGCAGGTCACCGAGTGGTTGCTGGAGTCCGATCCTTCCCTCCGCTGGCAGGTCATGCGCGACCTGCTCGACGAGCCCGCGCCCGCCGTGGACGCCGAGCGGAAGCGCGTCGCCCGCGAGGGATGGGGCGCCCAGCTGCTCGCCCTCCAGGACGAGCGCGGCTACTGGGGCGGCGACGAGTACGGGGAGGACGGGGACCGCCGGAGCGTCATGTGGACGCTGGCCCTGCTCCGCCGGCTCGGCGCCGACCCGAAGGACCCGGCCGTCGCCGCGGCGGCGGACAGGGTGCGCGACGGCGTGACCTGGCGCCACTGGGACAACCTGCCCTACTTCCACGGCGAGGTGGAGCCGTGCGTCAACGGCGGCGTCCTGGCGCAGGGCGCGTACTTCGGGGAGGTCGGCGCGGGCAGCGACCGCATCGTCGCGCGGCTCTTCGAGGAGCAGCTCGACGACGGCGGCTGGAACTGCGAGGCGCCCGAGTCCACGCGCTCGTCCTTCGACACGACCCTGTGCGTGGTCGAGGGCCTGCTCGAGTACGAGCGCGCCGTGCCCGGCGCTCCGGACGAGGTCGCGCGGGCACGACGCCGGGGCGAGGAATACCTGCTCGAGCGGTCGCTGTTCCGGCGGCTGTCCACGGGCGACGTGGTGGAGAACCGCTACCTCAACTTCTCCTTCCCGCCGTACTGGTTCTACGACGTGCTGCGCGCGCTGGATCACTTCCGCGACGCCGGCGGCCCCTTCGACCCGCGGCTGGAGCATGCGGTCGAGGCCGTGGTCGGCCGGCGCGGCGAGGACGGCCGCTGGGCGGCCGGCATCCGGTGGCCCGGCGAGACCCACTTCGACGTCGACGCGCCGGAGGGCGAGCCGAGCCGCTGGAACACCCTGCGCGCCCTGCGGGTGCTGCGCTGGGCCGGCGCGGGCGAGGGGCACCTCTAGGGGCGCGGGGACCTTCGCCGAGAGCCGCGACCGCCGATAGACTCGACCACCATGAGCGCACCCGAACTGCAGCCCGGCGACCAGATTGTCTTCACCTCGCTGGAGCTGACCAACAAGGACGACCTGGCCCAGGCCACGAAGGACGCGGGGTTCGTCGTCGGGCCCGGCGTCTCGAAGAAGACCGCGTTGCTCGTCGCCGGCGACCCCGACGTCGACTCGTCCAAGGCGCGCAAGGCGCACGAGTATGGCATCGCCGTCGTCTCCGAGAAGGATTTCGTCGACGCCTACCTCGGCGGGGTCGTGGTCCCGGACACCGACCTGCCGACCGCGCCCGCGCCCACCGGCGCGGACGCGGTCCAGGGGACCGCGAAGCGCGACCTCCCCGCCCTCAAGGCCGCGTGCAAGACTCTCCGCGACGGCGCCCGCTTCCACGCGCTGTTCCAGAGCACCGAGCACGGCCGCTACATCGTCCGCGGCCCGGCGTTCTACTCCGCCCTCGGCGAGGCGTGGACGGTCGGTGGGATCCCCGTCGCGTCCTCCGCCGGGGTGCCGGACAAGTCCCTGCGCGGCCTCGCGCTCGCGGACGACAGCGAGCACGCGGCCGACGGCGACGACTTCACCGCGCTCGCCGTCGAGCAGCGCCCCTACGGCCGGTTCACCGTCTACGGGCCGGTGCGGACCATCGCCGGCGGCCTGCGCGCGGTCGGCCCGTGGCTCGTGCGGCACGGCTCGCCGGTCGAGGAAGGCTGACCGGGGCCGCCCCCGGCCCCGGAGTCTGTCAGCCGCGCAGCCGCTCCATCCCCGGATCGACCAGCGGCTCGGCCCTGGCGGTCGCGGCGATCCGTTCGCCGAAGTACTCGATGGACACCGCGTCGCCCACGCCGACCGTGGCGGGCAGCCACGCGTAGGCGATCGGCGCGCGGACCGTGTAGCCGTAGGCGGCGCTGGTGACGTAGCCGCGGGCCTCGCCGTCGACGTACACCGGCTCCTTGCCGAGGACCATGGACGTGCCGTCGTCGACCGTGAGGCAGCGCAGGACCTTCTCCTCGGGCCGGTCCGCGCGGGCGGCGAGCGCCTCGGCGCCCACGAACCCCTCCTTGCCCTTCGCGACGGCGAAGCCCAGGCCCGCCTGGTCCGGGCGGTGCTCGGAGGTCATGTCCGTGCCCCACAGCCGGTAGCCCTTCTCCAGCCGCAGGCTGTTGAACGCCCCGCGCCCGGCGGCGACGATGCCGTGCTCCCGCCCCGCCTCGAACAGCAGGTCCCAGAGCCGCAGCCCGTGCTCGGCCGACGCGTACAGCTCCCAGCCGAGCTCGCCGACGTAGGACAGCCGCATCGCCGTCACGGGGATCCCGCCGATATGGACCCTCTTGGCCCGGAAGTAGCGGAGCGCGTCGTTGGAGTAGTCGTCGCCGCTGACCTTGCCGATGACCTCCCGCGCCAGCGGTCCCCAGAGCCCGATGCAACAGGTGCCGCCGGTGGTGTCGGCGACGTGGACCCAGCGCGCGGGGTCCGCCGCGGACTGCCGGGCCGCCTCCGTGCGCAGGTACGCGAAGTCCACGTTGCCGTTCACGCCGAGCTGGAAGCGCTCCTCGCCCAGCCGGGCCACGGTCACGTCGCTGCGGATGCCGCCGTCGCCGGCCAGCAGCAGGCAGTACGTCACCGCCCCCGGCTTCTTCGCGATGTTGCCGGTGCCCAGCCGCTGCAGCAGCCCCAGCGCGCCCGGCCCGGCGACCTCGAGCCGCTTCAGGGGCGTCATGTCGTACAGCGCGACGGCGGTGCGCGTCTTCCACGCCTCGACGGCGGAGACGGGGGAGTGGAACCGCGCGGACCACTCGTCCCGCTCCGGGGCGCGCCACTCGTCCGGCAGCTCGTCCAACAGGGGACGGTTGGCCTCGAACCAGTGCGGCCGCTCCCAGCCGGCGGACTCCAGGAAGAACGCGCCGAGCTCCTTCTGGCGCGCGTGGAACGGGCTGACGCGCAGGTCCCGCGGCGATTCCCGGGGCTGCAGCGGGTGGATGACGTCGTACACCTCGACGAAATTCTGCCGCGAGGTCTCGTCGACGTACGCGTCGGACGTCTGGACCTCCTCGAAGCGCGTGATCTCGCAACCGTGCAGGTCCGTGCGCGACTGTCCCTCGACCAGCAACTCGGCCATGGCCCTGGCCACGCCGGCGGAGTGCGTCACCCAGACCGCCTCCGCGACGAAGAACCCGCCGAGCTCCGGCGCCTCGCCCAGCAGCGGGCCGCCGTCGGGCGTGAAGGAGAAGATCCCGTTGAAGCCGTCCTCGATCTCGGCGCCGCGCAGGGCCGGGAGAAGGTCCCGGCTGTCCTCCCAGGAGGGGAGGAAGTCCTCCGGCGTGAACTCCAGCCGCGACGGCATGCGGTGGGCGGACATCTCGTCCGCCCCCACGCGCGGAAGCGTGCCGATGTCGACGGGCATGGGGCGGTGCGCATAGCTGCCGATGCCCATCCGGTCGCCGTGCTCGCGG
This sequence comes from Arthrobacter halodurans, assembly GCF_041877255.1. Lineage (NCBI taxonomy): Bacteria > Bacillati > Actinomycetota > Actinomycetes > Micrococcales > Micrococcaceae > Arthrobacter > Arthrobacter halodurans. The sequence goes on along the minus strand of NZ_JBHDLJ010000018.1, from coordinate 36,895 downwards.
AAGTACAGGTCCCGGTCCTGGTACCGGAGGATCGGTAGCCGGGCCTCGCTCGAAGGACCCTGAAGTCCCGGAAGCTGCGCGGCGGGCGGGTCGTTGCGGCGGAATTGCTCCGGCAGGGCGGTGGTGGTGACGTACTGGTGGGCCAGCGGCAGCAGCGGGACCTCCAGTCCCGCCATCCTGCCGACCTCGCGCCCCCAGAACCCGGCGCAGGACACCACGATTTCCGCGGGGACCACGCCGTCGTCCGTCTCGACGCCGGTCACGCGGCCCGCCGCTTGGGCGATCCCGGTGACCCGGGTGGAGCCGAGGTACGCCACGCCGGCGTCCCTGGTGCGCCGGATGAGTAGCTGGACGGCGCGGGCCGCGGAGGCCAGCCCGTCGCTCGGGACCAGCAGTCCGCCGAGCACCCGGTTGCCGTTCGCCAAGGGGTCGGTGTTCAGCAGGGGGTAGTGCTTCTCGCACTCGTCCGGGTCGATCAGCCGGGCCTCGATGCCCCACGACGTCGCGAGGCCCAGCTTGCGCTTGAGGTCGTGCAACCGGGCCTCGGTGGTCGCCAGCTCCAGCCCGCCCACCTGGTTGAAGCAGGAGACGCCGTCGGCGCGCAGCGACAGGAGCTTGTCCACCGTGTACGCGGCGAACTCGGTCATGGTCTTGGACGGGTTGGTCTGGAACACCAGTCCCGGGGCGTGTGAGGTGGACCCGCCGGCCAGCTCGAGCGGTCCCTGCTCGACGACGGTGATGTTGTCCCAGCCCCGGGCGACCAGCTCGTCCGCGAGGTTCGCGCCGACGATGCCGGCCCCGATGATGACGACGCGGGGCGTGCGGCTCATGGACGCTCCTCCTGGTTCACGGTGCAGTGCCCGTCCTCCGCGCAGCGTTCGTCGCACTCGTGTTTGGTGACGAGGTCGAACGGAACGCCGCCGTGCTGGTCGACGCCGGTGCGGATGGCCCGTTCGACGACGTTGTGGGCCAGCCGGCGCCGCAGCGACAGCGGATCCCGGCGGAGGTCGCGGGTCAGGGCGAAGCAAAGCAGCAGCATGACCAGCACGAATGGCAGGGCCGCCACGATGGTGATGCGTTGGAGCCCGGACAGCGCCTCCGACGGCGCCTCGCCGCCGGCCAGGAGCATGACCGCGGCGACGGCCCCGGTGAGCGTGCCCCAGAAGATCACGAGCCCGCGGGACGGATCGGTCGAGCCGTCGGAGCTCAGCGTGGACATGACCAGCGACGCCGAGTCGGCGCCGGTGACGAAGAAGATGCCGACGAGCACCATGGCCAGGACCGCGACGGCCGCGGCGATCCCGCTGGAGAGCGGCAGGTTCCCCAGGAGGTCGAACAGGGCGCCGTCGAAGGAGATGGTGGGGGCGCCGTCGACCATGGTCACCAGGCCGTCGGACGGATCGTCCGTCTGGTCCGCGGCGGACTGGATGCTGAACGCGGTGCCGCCGAAGATGCCGAACCAGATGACGCTGACGAGGCTGGGCACCAGGATGACGCCCGTGACGAACTGGCGGATGGTGCGTCCGCGGCTGATGCGGGCGATGAACATGCCGACGAACGGCGTCCAGGACACCCACCAGGCCCAGTAGAAGATGGTCCAGCCGGACAGCCAGGTGCGCAGCGACTCGTCGCCGACGGCCTCGGTGCGGGAGGCCATCTCGGCGAAGTCCCGCGCGTAGTCGCCCACGGCCGCGGGGATGAGGTTGAGGATGAACAGCGTGGGACCGGCCACGAAGACGATGAGCGCCAGGAGCACGGCCAGGACCATGTTGATGTTGGACAGCCACTGGATGCCGCGGCGGATGCCGGAGACGGCGGAGGCCACGAAGCAGACGGTCAGGATCGCGACGATCCCCACCAGCACGGGCGTGCCGAGCTCGCCGACCCAGCCGTTGGAGGACAGGCCGCTGCCGATCTGCAGCGCCCCGAGCCCCAGGGACGCCGCGGTGCCGAAGAGCGTGGCGAAGATGGCGAGAATGTTGATGAACTTGCCCACCGGACCCTCGACCGTCTTGCTGCCGAAGAGGGAGGTGAAGGCGGAGGAGATCAGCTGCTTGCGGCCCAGGCGGTAGGTCCCGTAAGCCATGGCGACCCCGACGACGGCGTACATCGCCCAGGGGTGCAGGGTCCAGTGGAAGATCGAGGTGGCCATGGCGGTCTGGATGGCAGCCGGCGTCTGGCCGTCGACGGTTCCCGGCGGCGGCGACACGTAGTGGTAGAGGGGCTCCGCGACGCCGTAGAACATGAGGCCGATGCCCATGCCGGCGGCGAACATCATGGCGATCCAGGACACCGTCCGGAACTCCGGCTTCTCCCCGTCCTTGCCGAGCGGGATGTCGCCGAAGCGGCCGAGCGCCAGCCACAGCACATAGACCACGAAGAACGAGGCCAGGACCATGAACAGCCAGCCCGTGTTCTCCATGACCCAGTCCAGCGCGGACTGCGACGTGGTGGACAGGTTCGCGGTCCCGAGCAGGCCCCACGCCACGAAGGCCAGCGCCAGGACCCCCGTGATGCCGAAGACCGTCCTGTCGAGGCCGGCGGGCCGGCGGCCGCGGTCCTGGTGGGCCTGTTCGGCGTCGGTCCGGCGCAGTTCGTCCAGGATCTGTTCGTTGTCGCCGCGCGGGCCGGGGGGAGCGGGCTCCTGGCCGAGGCCGATGTCGCTGTTCAGTGCCATGGGGCGTCCTTCGGTCGGGTGCGGGGGATGCTGCTAGCGGTGGCCGTCGATCGTCAGGCCGGGCGGAAGGTTGGGAACTTCCCCGGACTCCGTGATCATGATGTCGCCGTCGACGACGCTCACCCCGTGGGTGCGGACCGGCAGCTTGGCCGGCGGCGCGTCGACGGCGCCCGTCCGCAGGTCGAACCGGGAGGCGTGGAGCGGGCACTCGACCTCGCACCCCTCCACCCAGCCGTCGGCGAGCGAGGCGTCCTGGTGCGTGCACGTGTCGTCGATGGCGAAGAGCTCGCCCTCCTCCGTGTGGAACACGGCGATCGGCGGAGAGGTGTCGAGCCGCAGGGCTTCCCCGGGGACGAGCTGGCTCAGCGGGCAGGCCTTGAACATGGTGCGACCTCTTTTCGTCCGGGATTCGCTGGCAACGGATCACGTTGAGTTCCGCAGTGATCAACTGTCGCCGCAATATGCAACAGAGTGCGCCCGCCCCCCAGGCTTGTCAAGGATTCCCCGGCCAACGCCACATCACACGCACAGGCATTGACAGGGGACGACGGCGGCGCCCACGCTGTTGACTATCACGGACGTTGTTGCGTCAGAAGCAATTGGAGGAAGACGCCGCCTATGCAGACCCTTGCGATCGTCGGGGCGTCCCTCGCCGGACTCTCCGCCGCCCGCGCGGCCCGCTCCCAGGGCTTCGCCGGGCGCCTCGTCATCGTCGGCGACGAGCCGCACCGGCCCTACGACCGGCCGCCGCTGTCCAAGGACTTCCTGCTGGGCGCGATCGCGGAAGCCGACCTGTCCCTGGAGTGCGACGGCGACGACCTCGGCGCCGAATGGCTGCTCGGCTCGCCGGCCGTGCTGTTAAGGGGCGCCTCGTCGGAGAGCGGGTTGTCGCAGGGTGCCGCGCACACCGTCGTGCTCGGCAACGGGACCACCGTGCGGGCCGACGGCGTCGTCGTCGCCTCCGGCGCCCGGGCGCGGACCCTTCCCGCGCTCGCCGGGCTCGGCAACGTCTTCACGCTCCGCACGCTCGACGACGCGCGGGCCTTGGCACCCGAGTTGGTGCCCGGCCGGCGGATGGTCGTTGTCGGCGGCGGATTCGTCGGAGCCGAGGTGGCCTCCGCGGCGGTCGCCCGCGGCCTGCGCGTCACCCTGCTCGACCGCCGCGCGGAGCCCTTCGCCGGACCGCTCGGGACGGAGATGGGCGCCGTCGTGGCCGGACTGCACCGAGACCATGGGGTCGACGTCGTCCCGTCCGCGCGCATCGCGGAATTCCGGACCGACGGCGGCCGGGTGACCGGGGTGCGGTTCGCCGACGGCCGGCACGTCGGCGCAGACGTCGTGGTGGTCGGGATCGGCGCGGTGCCGAACACCGAGTGGCTGGCCGGGTCCGGCGTGCTGACCGACGGCGGCGTCCTATGCGACGCCGCGGGACGCGCCAGCTTGCCCGGCGTCGCCGCGGTGGGGGACTGCGCCGCCTGGTGGGACGACGCCCGGGGATCCCACCGGAGGGTCGAGCACTGGGCCGGAGCGGCGGAGCGGCCCGCCCTCGCGGTGGCCGCCCTGCTGGGCGGCACCCCGCCGGCGCCGAAGCCCGCGTACTTCTGGTCCGATCAGCATGGCGTCCGGCTGCAGTTCGCCGGCCATGCCGCCGGCTACGACCGGCTGGAGATCGCGGCGGGGGACACCGCCGGCCGCAGCTTCGTGGCCCTGTACCACCGCGGGGACGACCTGGTGGCGGTCCTCGGCATGAACCAGCCCCGGCTCTTCACCAAGTGGCGGCGGAGCCTCCCGACCCCGGTCCCCGCGGATCTCGTCCCCGTCTTGTCTGTCCTGTAAGGAGTACACCGTGTCCCTTGAGCTGAACACCGCCGGCGTGAGCACCCCCGGCATGAGCACCCCCAGCCTGATCCCGACTCTGCCCGGCGCCGCGTACGTGGACCCGGCCGTCTTCCGTACCGAGCAGGAGCGCATCTTCGAGCAGATGTGGTTCTGCGCCGTGCGCTCCGCCGACCTGGACAAGCCCGGCGCCTGGCGGACCGTGCAGGTCGGCCGGGAGAGCGTGCTGATCAGCCGCACCCGCAAGGGCGGCGTCCGCGCGTTCTACAACATCTGCCGGCACCGCGGGGTGAAGCTGTGCCTGGAGGAGCAGGGCGAGGCCGCCCGCTCGTTCCAGTGCCCGTACCACGCGTGGACGTACGACTTCGAGGGCAAGCTCATCGCGGCGCCGAACCTGACCAAGATGCCGGACATCGACCGGGACGAGTACGGGCTGGTCAAGGTCCACGTCCGCGAGTACCTCGGGTACGTGTGGGTGTGCCTGGCGGACGAACCGCCGTCGTTCGAGGCGGACGTGATGGGCGCGATCGAGGAGCGGCTCGGCGACGTGCACGCGATCGACGGGTACGACGTCGCCAACCTCAGCCTGGGGCGCCGGATCCGCTACGACGTCAAGGCCAACTGGAAGCTCATCGTCGAGAACTTCATGGAGTGCTACCACTGCGCCACCATCCACCCCGAGCTGACCGAGGTCCTGCCGGAGTTCGCCGACGGGCTGGCAGCGCAGTACTTCGTGGGGCACGGCGCGGAGTTCGGCGAGGACGTCAAGGGTTTCACCATCGACGGCTCGGAGGGCCTCGATGCGATCCCCGGGGTCGGCGAGGATCAGGACCGGCGGTACTACGCGATCACCATCAAGCCCACGGTGTTTGTGAACCTGGTCCCGGACCACGTGATCATCCACCGCATGTTCCCGATGGCGGTGGACCGCACCGTGGTCGAGTGCGACTGGCTGTACCTGCCCAGCGTGGTGGAGAGCGGCAAGGACGTCACGGCGTCCGTGGAGCTGTTCCACCGCGTCAACCAGCAGGACTTCGACGCCTGCGAGCGGTGCCAGCCGGCCATGGGATCGAGGGTCTACGCGAACGGCGGCGTGCTGGTCCCGAGCGAGCACCACATCGGGGCGTTCCACGACTGGGTGCAGGAAAGGCTGGGGGAGGGCGCCTCCTAGCCCGCTACGGGCCGGTGTACCCCATGTTGGCGCTGATCTGGAGGCCGGCCGCCTGGAGGGACTCGACGAGGCCCGGCTTGTCCTCCGGATCGAACCGGAAGGCCGGTCCCGCGATGCTGACCGCGCCGATGACCGTCCCCGCGTGGTTGTGGACGGGGACGGCGATGGCGTTGATGCCGATCTCGAACTCCTCCCGGGTGACGGCGTAGCCGCGGTGGGAGACCTCCAGGAGCTGGAGCTCGAGTTGCTTGCGGCTGGTGATGGTCAGCGGCGTGCGTGCCGGGAGGCCGGTCTCCTTCAGGACGCGTTCGCGCTCCTCGGCGGGCAGCGCGGCCAGGAGGACCTTGCCGCTGGACGTCGCGTGCAGCGGGGTCAGGCTCCCCACCCAGTCGTAGGTGGCCAGGGTGGACGGGCCCATGGCCTGGTCGACGTTGACGGCGTAGTTGGAGCGCAGGACCGCGAGGTTGACGGTCTCCTTGTGCTCCTCGGCGAGGGCCTCCATCACGGTCCTGGCCTCGCGGACCAGGCTGAGACGTCCGGGGATGGAGCTGGCGAGGCGCAGGACGCCGAACCCCAGCTGGTACTTCCCGCGCTCGTTGTTCTGCTGGACGATGTCCCGGGCCACGAGCGAGCCGAGCAGCCGCGAGGCCGTGGATTTGTGGATGCCGATTTCCTCGGCGATCTCGCTGACGCCGGCGTGCCCGGTGCGCGCGAGGATCTCCAGGATCGCGAGCGCCCGATCCACGGACTGCACGCCGCCGTGCTGCGCGGCGTCAGAATCGCTTTCGCGGTCCGGGACGTCTCTTGAAACCATAATGATGTGGGCTTTCCTGTTGCGCGCGTACGAATACATGCTTCGTCGTCTGCCGGTCGCGTCCACCCGGCGGTGCTATCGCGCCATCATAATTCGGCATGCGCGGAAGAGGAGAAACATTGCTGGCGCACGGGACTCGAGTGGATATGTGATTTGAGCGTTCCGCTTATTAACGCCGAACGCCGGAGTCGTCCTGAGACGCCGTTGTTGACCATCGCCCACTCTCAGCGATTGGTCTCTACGACGCTATGGCGTGAGTCGGCGTCGGACATCTACTGCACCGTGGGGAAGACTCTCCTCAGCAGGTCGACGAGTTTCTGTGCGAACTCAGCATCCACCTGCAGGGACTGGCTGCTCTTAGGTCGGGAGGCTCGATTGGCGGATCCAAAGGTGGTCAAGTGCAGGAGCTTGTCTTCGGACTGGTTTCCGATTACTTGCCAGTAGCAGTCGACTTCCGAGGGATGCTCACGCGCGGATTGGTTGCCTGACAGTAGCGACTTCACGCGTGCCATAACAGTTGCTCCGGATTGTTGGGAGGATCGCTGCCCTCGTGGCTTCGTTCTTCAGGTGCAGCATAGCTGAGGCAAAAGGGAACTCAAGAGAAAATTCGCATCTAACGGGCACATAAAGGGCATTGATTGGTTACCATCGGCAATATAGAGCTGGCACACCTGGGGGCAGAATGACAAACGAACTTATTGACGCAAAGACCGACACCGCAGATGTTGCCGAAGACGTCCGCGAAGTAGCGGACCATATCGAGTTCCTTGTTCGGGGCGGCCAAGCCGTGGCTGTCGTATGCGAGAAGCTTCAGTCAGGATTCTTGAAAGTGTCGCCTGCCCTCGTCTCGGCTGCTCGGGCCGAATACGAGAAGCGTATGAAGATCATTGAGTACTGGGATGACTCAGAGGGCACCTTGGACCGCGAGGGCGGTGTCATCAAGAATGGAGCCAAGAGTTGGTATGGGGGGCCTAAGGACGGTGACTTCTTCTGGCCCCCACTAAGGAGCAGGCTAGCGAGTGAACTGTCCGACGCGATAAAGGATATTGACGCATCCTCCACTCGGGTCGTTTCACTAGGAGCGAAACCTGGCGACGAACTGATTGACACGCGCGGCTTGGTCCTTGGCTACGTGCAGAGCGGCAAGACCACGAACTTCATGTCCGTCATCGCCAAAGCTGCCGATGTCGGGTACAAGTTGATCATCGTGCTCTCCGGTATTACTGACAACTTGCGGCAACAGACTCAACAAAGGCTTGGCGACTATGTTGTTGCCCCATGCGCCGGTCGCTTTCACCTCCTTACGACGGAGGATCAGGATTTCGCTGAGACCACGAATCCAAATGCGCTCCTCAATAGCGACGAACTTCGCCTATTGGCGGTTGTAAAGAAGAATCCTGCTCGGCTTCGCAGGCTGAATAAGTGGCTGAAGAAGGCCTCGACAACTACGTTGGCAAAGTTGCCCATACTGATTATCGATGATGAAGCTGACCAAGCTTCCATTGACGTAGGTAGTAAGCGTCAATCCACAATCAACGCCCTGATCGCGGAGCTGCTCTCCCATCCCAAAGCGGCGTATGTTGCCTACACGGCAACCCCGTTTGCCAACCTACTCATTGACCCGCAGAACGAGAAAGGTCTCTATCCCCGAAGCTTCGTAGTTAATCTTCCGAGACCGGAAGCGTATTTTGGCCCGGAGCGTGTATTCGGATCCCTCGAATGCGAAGAGGGCGCGATCCCAGATGACGGAATGGATATAGTCCGGCCGATCGCGGAGGAAGATGTGGCAATGCTCCGCCCGCCTCGAAAGAAGGCCGACCAAGAAACCTGGGCTCCCCAAGTTCCCGACTCCCTCAGGCGTGCGATGCTGTGGTTCGTCTTGGCCACTACCGCCCGGCGGATGAGGTCAGGAGATGTGAGACATTCTTCAATGTTGGTTCACACCTCGATGCTGGCCAAGGTTCACATGGAATCCGCTGACGCGGTTGAGGAAGAGCTAGAGGACATTCGGGCCGCCTTCCAGAGTGATCAGAGTGCGCTCGAACAGGAGATGTCCGAATTATGGACCTCAGAAAGTCAGCGAGTCCTCGGCGCCGATTTCGGCAATAGAGACTTCGACTTCTCAGAGCTGAGGCAAGGGCTTGGGGCAACATTGGATGCAGTGAAAATCGTAGTGGACAACTATCTATCGACGGATCGTTTGAACTACGAGGCGGGCTCGCCAGCAACGGTCATCGTGGTTGGGGGAAACACCCTTTCGCGCGGCCTCACCTTGGAAGGGCTCATCGCCAGCTACTTCATTCGGGCATCCACGGCTTATGACACGCTCCTGCAAATGGGCAGGTGGTTCGGCTACAGGAACGGCTACGAGGACCTAGTTCGTATCTGGATGACGAACGAACTTCGACAGTGGTTCATGGCGCTGGCGACGGTCGAAATGGAAATACGGGAGGAGATTGAGATCTACGCTCGCGAAGGGAAGACACCTATGGATCTTCCCGTGCGCATTCGAACGCACCCTCAGATGGCGATCACTTCCGCCGCCAAGATGCGCGACGCCGTGAAGGTGAGTGTCAGCTTCTCAGGCAAGAAAATCCAAACCATCCTTTTCAGAGATCAAGACGCCAATTGGCTGAAAAGTAACCAGCAAGCAGTCGAAGACCTCGTGTTGAGGGCCAAAGGAGCGGGACACCGAGAAGACGAGCTCGATAGCCCAACGTTCCGCGGGTTCCAAGGGATTAGTTCGGGGGAAATTATCCGCTTCATTGAGGCCTACCAAGTCCACGAAGATGCGCGGACGATCAATCCTGATGCCGTGAAGCAATACATAGCAAAACAGAATGACCAGGGCGCCCTGCTCAACTGGAACGTGGTCTTCATAGAACGCCAAGATGAAAAGCCATCTGAAATGACACTCGGTCTTGAGACTCCGTTGCGTCTGCTGAGGCGTCGCAAAATGATGACCAACGACGACGGAACTGCGAATCTTAAAGCGATCACGTCGCGCTGGGACCGAGTGGCAGATCTTGACTACTCCAAGAAGGGTATTGCGGATACGTTCTCCAAAGGTCAGGAAGGGAAAGTCTCCGATGATGTCCTGCGATTCGTTCGACACAAGCAAGGACACGGAAAGTCCGGACTGCTCGTTGTCTACCCCATCAATCGCAACTCTGAGGTTGAAAGGCCCGATGCTGGGACTGAGACTTCCGCGCGAATAGAGAGCGCAGTTCGAATGCCGCTATCCGCAGCGGACCACGTGATTGGGATCAGCGTGATGTTCCCAGAAACGCCCAACCACTACGACGCCGTGGACTATTACGCCGCGAAGGTGGACGCCGGATATCTGGAGGATGTCGATTCTGAGGCCGAAATGGCCGACGACCTTGATGAAAAACGCGCTGAGATCGAAGAGGCAAAAACGCTGTGACCGCCGTAGTAGAAACGTCCAGCGCAATCTTTGCTTTTCTTGGGACCCAAGTGTCCGCAGCAAGAAGACTGATTGTCCGTACTTCCGACGTCCTTACTGAGTTTGGCCCACTAGCGCATGCGATTGACGGGAGTGGGAATCCGTCGCTCCTAATCCCAGTGGCGGGGCACCAGACTTGCGTCGAAGATTGGCAGAATCGGGCAGTGACATTTGGACAGCGCACGATCAAGTCGCAGGCTGGCCCCCAGGAATTTCTCGTTCTGCAATGCCGCGAGCCACGGCTTTTAGGGCCCTTCTGTCTGCTAGTCGATGACATCTTGGAAGCCGCCTCGGAGTGCCCCCAAGAAGCGCCCGCCCTTGCCAGGGACACTTTGGAGCGGTGGAAAGAACTGCTCCGCGACACCAAACCGCCGTTGCTGTCGGACGCTCAGCTTGTTGGCCTACTCGGAGAATTGACGTTCTTGGATGAATTGACGTTCCACAATGGTGCTGACGCACTTCGTTACTGGCTGGGGCCACGCCGAGCACGACATGACTTTGTATTTGCGAGTGCGTCTGTTGAAGTGAAAGCGACGGTCTCCAGGGAATCGTTTACGGTTACGATTCACGGATCCAAGCAACTTGAGGCCCCCCCTGGGGGAACGCTGTTCATTCGAGGCTATCAATTCGAGTCGTCACCTGTCGGAACCTCCGTACCCCAATTGCTGTATCGCTTGGTTGAGAATGGGCTCTCACGATACGAACTCTTCGAACTAGTCGAAAAAATGGGCTACAGCGAAGCGGACGCCGGACACTACGCGGAACGGCGGTACACATTGATCTGTGAACGGACTTCGCTGGTCGATGAGAGTTTCCCCCGGCTGACCCAGGAAACGGTCGCGAGTCAGATTCTTGACCAGATCACCGGTCTCCAGTACTCGGTTGATCTCGCCTCGCAACGCAACGATTCGCTCGATATCGCGGCATTGGTCGTGGAGCTGGTCCCATGACAATCCAACTCGGCCTCTATAGGCATCAGTGGGACGCCGCTGGCAGCGGTGACGCACAATCCATACAAAACGCCATGGGCAAGACAAGCCTCGACATGTGGAACGTTCTGCTTCGCGAGACACTGCAGAATTCTTGGGATGCAAGACTTCAGGAGAGAATCAGATTCGACATTGCGGAAAAGGAACTGACTACAGAACAGACTGATGCGCTACTGCATCAAGTGTTTTCCGAACTGCCGCCAGAAGGTAAGTCGAGGGATATCCGCCAGAAGACCAGTCGAGGTCGCATGCGGGTCCTGACCATCGCGGATAGGCAAACGCGAGGTCTCGGCGGTCCGATCCGCGCTAATATCGCGCCTGCAGAGGGCCAAAGAACTGACTTCGCCGATTTCATCAGGAACTTCGGCCGGTCTCATAGCAAGGGGCTCGAAGGAGGCACGTATGGACTCGGTAAGGGCGTCCTGTACTCCGCCAGTCGAATCGGCGTTTGTCTCGTCTACTCGCAGCCGCGGATAAACGGTGCCATTGAGCCCCGACTGATCGCAGTGTCCGGTGGCGATTCTGACTACGTTCAAGACGGCTATAAGTTCACTGGTCGCAACTGGTGGGGAGTAATTGCTGACGATGGAGTTGTTGACCCGCTTATTGGCGTGGAGGCTCGGCTCCTCGCGCAAACTGTCGGGATGCCTGTTCCGGAAAGTGATGAGTCTGGGACGTCGATCATGATCCTCGCGCCGGAGGCGTACGCTGAGCGACTCGGAAACGTGGAACTCGATGCCCGCGTTCAAGCATTGCGGGAAGCCGCGGTTACGTGGGCTTGGCCCCATGCCGTGGATCTAGGGGCGGGACCGAGCGTAGATTTCTCATTTAGCATTGACGGCCTAGCCTTAGCGCCGATTGAACCATCGAACGAGCCCCTAGTGCGCCACTTCGTCAAGGCATATCAAGAACTTGAACGGTGGCAGGGAGGAAGATCCAAAGGGCCTGGGGGACTCAGCCGGGGCGATGAGGTTCGCTCGCAGAGACCGAAACGCCTACTTGGCCATCTGGTCGCGCGCCACGTCGCAGAGGTTTCGAATGATGATGAGCAACTCATGAATACTGTGGCGCTCATGAGGTCGCCAAAGCTGATTGTCAAGTACATGCCAATCTCCGCTCCGCCGGCGGAGGGAGGTACGTATGCCGTATTCAAGTGTCATCCTGACGTGGATACCGACTTCGCTCAAGCCGAGCCCGTCACCCACGATGACTGGATTGCAGCCAAGAATCAGAAGGCCAGACAAGCCAACTTCGTGAATATTGCACTGAATCGCATCCGAGAGTTCTTCAGCGTCCAGAATTCTTCGACGGCGAATGCGTCGGGAGCCGACCAAGTTCAGGGCGCGAGCCACATTTCCTCTGCCTTGGGAACTCTCATGGGGTCCTTCACCGGCAGGGGCGCATCGGTTCCTAGCGCGAATGAACCGGGTCCCACTTCACCACCTGGACCGCCGCCAAGCAGGCGGGCGTCAGCGCAGCTGGTCCGTCCCCCATATCTCCTTCAAATGGACGGCACCACCTATGTCGGCTTCCCCTATGCAATTAAGGGCGGCAAGTCTGGCGAAAGGTTCGCCTTGCGAGCTACGGCGAAGATCGTGGTGGATGGCGGAGGAACTGAACGCGACGAGGGCCCCGCCCGAGGTTCCACGCCTGACTTCGCCGGTTGGTTGGTCGGACGCGAGCGGGAAGTTCGTCAGATAGCAGACATTGAGATACCGGCTGTGTCTGAATTGACCGCCGTTTTTATCCAGCCTGAGGACACGGCGGTCAAGGCCACGCTCGAATTGATTGAGGTCGCGACGTGAGAACTGTGAGTTTGGGCCACTTGGTTGTCGACGACCCCGAGGCGGTGGATGTGACTTGGGAGTTCGCGTTAAACGGCAGGGTCACGTCAGTGGAGAGTGGTTTCCTGAAGGACTGGAATTACTACTCAACGGTTTCGGTCAGTTGCATGGTTTCGGTCGATGTTGGAGCGGTGCGCAACGAGCTTTCGATTTCAGAGGAAACGAGACTGGGCTGGGTATTGGTCGCTAGATGCTCAGGCTCACCAGTCATCAGTGCAAGTAGGCCGTTAGACGTCGCGGGCGGATCTCAAGAACTACGCATGGAGTTGTCGGGCTCGTCGCTCGGCGGCGTTCTCACCGTGGAACTCACCATGGTCACACTGGACGTTCCCACTTTCGTGACGTCCCCATTTGCTCCTTCGAAACTTGGTCACGTCGTATTGTCCAGAGAGACGCGTCTGACGTTGGAAGGCAGCGGAGGTCAAGTGCCCATTCTTCCCGTGTCGTTCGCGGGTCAAGGCATCACTAATCCGTCCACTGCGATGTGGTGGCTGAAGGTCATGAGTCGCGACCTGCATGCTTCGGCGGACGCAGTCCTCTGGTTGTGGCTCAATACCGACAACAAGCTGTTGCAGCCACTCTTGGAGCGCCCCGATGGTGACGTGGGGACAACATGGATGCATCTGCTCCGGACCGATTTCGTGCGACAGCTATTGCGTGAGGCACTCGCATCCGAAGAGATCGACACTAGTGAGCAGTATCCCGAAGGGTCCCTCGGGGAGCTCCTAACGTCCGTCGTTAATCTGATCGCGCCGAGTATCGCCGTTGCGAGGGCTAAGTTTGAAGAGGACCCAGGGCGTGTAGAAACGGAACTACAGGCGATCGTGAATAAGGTGGCAAATTGAAGCCTCAGCTCAAGTGCTATCCGCGCTACACCTTCGCGCATGGCGCGCTGCTCTGGGACGAACTTCGTGTGAAGAGCATGGACGAGTTGTCGGCATATGCCGCTACCGCCACGACGGCGGGGGCACTCTTCTATCCGATGGCCAGTGCCCGGTGTTCGGATGACGACCTCAGGCGAATACGAATGAAGTTGGTAGCCCTAGCCGAGGACTATGGGTTCCCTAGGGAGGTCAGCCGGTCCGACAAGACGAGATTCGACCGTGCAGCGGTAGGGGTTCTCCACGATTCCATGGGCATACTTCCTGCTGACGCCGCCTGCAACGAAGTTTGGATTTTCCTCAATGTGCGGCTTTTGCCCGACATCATGGTCTGGCGCTATGGGTCTCCAGGAATGGGCGAGGCCGACTGGCGAGTCTCCATCGACCGAATCTTCACGTTCAACCGCAGTACTTTCGGTCGGCTTTGGTGGCGCGCCCAACTACTGGGCACGTCGCAAGCTTCCCAGCTTGCGGAAGACGAAGCGGTTCAGATTGTCGAACGTCCGCGCATCGCAGGTTACCCCAGGCTCGCCGCTGCGATAGCGAGGCGCCACATTGAATCCACGGCCTCGTCTCAGCGTATGGAACTACTTCGAGACGTGATGAAGCGATTGACCCGTCGGCTGGCCGTAGTGAGCATTTTCGTAATGGACGAGTCGCAGATTCGGCTCTTCGTCGAGGAGGTCTTCACGGAGAGCGAGGAGGCAATGGCACTAGCTAATACCTCATAATCGTGGCAATGCGTTCACCGATTAACTTAGCCAGTAGTGGTGGGACGGCATTTCCGACCTGCGTGAATTGCTGGGTGCGGTTGCCCAGAAAGATGTAGTCGTCCGGGAAGGTCTGTAGCCTGGCCGCCTCTCGAACTGTCAGGCTGCGCATTTGGGCAGGATCCGGATGAATGTAATAGTGCCCATCTTTCGCAATGTGCGACACGATCGTGGTCGATGGTTCGTTCGCAACTTGCACACGGAATCGATCCGCGAACGGCACAACGAGAGCGTCTATGTTTTTGTGCGCGGGCCACAGGGATCGGTCAAGCTCACGAACCTTGACGCTGCGGCCCCGTTCCTTCGACATGCCGCTCATGACGCCATAACGCAATAGGTCTTTCGTCATATGGCCGCGGGACTCGTGGTTCCAAGTCGGAAGGTCCTTAACGAGTATCGGTCGCACGAACGAGAAGTATTCGCGCAACGAAGCGTTCTCGACGTCATACTGGGCCTTCGGCCGTTCCTTCGAACTCGTAGGCCACGGCCCGGAAGCTTCGAACCGGATGTCTTGGGCGGCGAGAAGTGTGCGCACACTGTCCGAGAGGGTGGCCCATAAGTCCCCATGGGCGTCGATGCCGCGGGAGACGCTCGAGCGTAGCTTCGGCAAGTCGGAGATGGCTTGCCCAACAGAGACGCGATCGCGTTGTTCGAGCACTGCGGGCGCAGAGAGTCCGCTCCCACGACGGACGCCGACGATAATAACCCTATGCCGCTTCTGAGGGACGCCGTAGTCTTCTGCCCGGATGAGAAAGTCCTGACCCTGGAGTCGTGCAAGGTCAGACTTGACCATGGAGTAGAGCTCATACTCAAGGTCGTCACTCGGCTTTTCCAAGTCGCCACGGATGAGATCAAACATGTTCTGCCCTCTGTTGGTCGAGGAGAGCAGTCCTTTTACATTTTCCATGACGAAAACGGTTGGTTTGTGAGCCCGAATTATGTGCAGATATTCCCTGTATAGGAAGTGCTTGTGGTCGTCCTGAAAGGCTTCATCATGCGTCCTGCGAGAACGACCTGCCAGGGAATAGGCTTGGCAAGGCGGCCCTCCGATTAGTACCCACGGCTGCTCCCTCGCGGCGCCGAGGGCCTCGGAAATTATCGCGTCCGAATCTGGGCGATTGTCCGGTCCGAGTTCGAACTCATGCACCTCTCTGGCTGCATGTTTGTGGCTTAGTTTAAAATCTTCGTTCTCCATCAGTTCGTGGAGTGAACTTCGGTTGGCCAAGAAGTCGTTCAGAGCCGACTGTGACCCGGCAACTGTTCGGCGATAGTGCCGCATGGCGCTTCTAAAGCGCAGCGTGCGTACAGCCGACTTCTCCATTTCTATCGACGCTACTGTACGAAAAATATGGTTGCCGGTCTCATCAAGGACGCTAGAGAATCCTTCGTTAAGGCCGCCGGGGCCGGCGAATACGTCAATAACCGGTATCACCGGGGGACCTCCTAATGTCCTAATGTTGCCCCTTTAAGTTACCAGGTGATTCCGACGATGCGGCGCGTCCCGATCTCCGATCAGGACGCCACAGGGCATTTTGATGGCTGTACACACTTGTATGGCCGAGACCCACTCAGTTCTCGTCACCGGCCACCATCCCTGCTCAACCCAGGACAAATATGCTCCGGAGCGGAAAACCTCGAGTCCACGCACAGCAGCTTCATCAAGGTCTACGCTCGAACACACGCCAGCGACCGAGCCGATCGCGCTTGAGGTGCTCGAGGCGAAGGCGTCCCAGTACCGGCAGGCGCGTCGCCTAAGGCGGCGGACCAGTCCATCGTGGAGGTCACGCGGGCGAACCGGTAGGTCTACTTTCAGGGGTATCACGTGTCGCTGCCGACGACTTTCACCGGGCGCGAGTTTCACCGCACGATCACCGACGACGAGTTCCTACTGTCGGACATCGCCAGCGGCGAGGTCGTGTTCTTCTTCCCCTTGCCGATGATGGCGCTGCAGGTGCGAGGCGGCTATGTGTTCTAGTACACCATCCAAGGCGTTGAGATGGCGCATCCGACCCCGAATTGGGAGCGGAAAGGAGCGGAGATCTGTGCCCAGTCCGCCCGGCGCAGAGGCCAAGTCCCGTAGATCTTCAATGCCGGATACATTATCGACGGGGCGCCCGCGCCGTGCCGGTTGTTGTCCACGAAGTGTTGAGCTCCGGCGTCTCCGAAGCCGGGATGTCTAGCGTCCACAATGTGACGAGATCTCATACCAACTCGCCGGACTGGCGCTACCAACTTCAGCTACGCGCCAACTCAGCCACAGGTAAACCCACGACCCACGCAAGTTAGCTTGGAGGCCTGTGTTCGAGGTACTTGGTCACGACTTCCGCGATGCGCTCATGGGCGAGGTCTCGACACGGCCCGCGGCATCCCCGGGAACACAGCCATGGACTGCTCGCTCGATCGCATAAGCACGCGAAACGCGCCCCCGGCGACGTCTTCCGACCCGGGGGAGTAGGCGGCCAAGAGGTCCTTCGACGCTGCCGCGGCGGCGGCGAGGAGCAGCCTCACGTGGGGCATCGGCGAGGAATCGTTATTGGGAACGACGACACTCATGGCCGCCACGACGTCGTTGTTCACGCCGCGCACCGGAACGGCGATGCCGCGCGCGCTCTCGTGGAGGAAGCCGTCAGCCACCGCGAAGCCGTCGTGCCGGATCCCGTCCAGCAGTGAGCGGAGATCCGCCGGGCGGTGCACGGTGTTATGGGTGTAGGCCACGAGTTCCGACGCCAGGATCTCCTCCTGAAAAGCGGTGGGGGAGTGGGCCAGCAGCACCTGGCCGCTGCTCGAGGCATGCAGCGGCAGGCGCCCGCCGATGACCGTGAAGTTGACCACCGCCTCGCGGGTGGAAAGGCGCTCGAGGAACAACACGTCGCGCCCATCCAGAACCCCGAGTTGCGCGTGCTGCCTGACCCGGGAATGGACGGCCAGCAGGTGCGGCTGGGCGATCTCCCGCAGACCCACGGCGCCCGGGGTCTTCGATGCCAGCTCCCAGAGCCGCACCCCCAGGCGGTAGGTGCGGTCGGGCTGGCGCTCCAGCAGTCCCAGCTGGACCAGTTCGGCCACCAGTCGGTGCGTCGTTGTCAACGGCAGACCGCTGCGCGCCGAGAGCTGCGAGACGGACAGGAACACGGCATCCAGGTCAAACGCGGCGAGCAGGTCCATGGCGCGGCTCAACGACGAGCGGCCGGCGGAGGAATTGGCCATCTCTTCCTTTCAACGGAAAGACACCTGTTGGGCGAGTGTGACCCACAGCATAGTGGTGCGCATCAGCAACCGCCTGGCGACAGGCCTCCGGAAGGACAAAGATGTCTTCTCACCGCGCCACCCGCAATGCCCTCCTCGCCGTCGGCAGCTCGGCCCTCCTCCTTGCGCTCTCGGCGTGCGGCGGAGACGCCCAGCCGGCCGCCGGGTCCGGCGAGGCCGAGACCTACCAGGTCGGCTACTTTCCCCTGGTCCACACGGCCACGGCCGTGCACGCGGACCAGGACGGGCTCTTCGAGGCCCAGGGTCTCGACGTCGAGCTGGTGCAGACCCAGGGCGGAGCGGCGGCCATCCCCGCGCTCGTCTCCGGCAGCATCGACTTCGCCTACACCAACTACACGTCCGCACTCCTGGCCGTCCAGCAGGGCCTGCCGATCCGCCTGGTGGCGGGGAACGACGTCGGAGACTCCGACCACGGCATCTTCGTCGCCGCGGATTCCGGCATCGAGGACGTCGCGGACCTCCAAGGCAAGACCTTCGCCGTGAACAACCTCCAGAACATCGGCACCGTGGCCGTGAACTCGCTTCTCCGCGACGCGGGCCTGGCGCCCGGCGACGTCAAGTTCATCGAGATGCCCTACCCGGACATGCAGGTGGCCCTCGAGAAGGGGGTCGCCGACGCGGCCTGGCAGGTGGAGCCTTTCCAGGCCGGCGCCGAGGCGGCCGGTTTCAGGAAGATCGGCGACATGTTCGACGGATCCATCGCCGACATGCCCGTGGCCGGGTGGGTCACCACCGAGCAGTTCGCCCAGCAGAACCCGGAGGCCGTCGCCGCGTTCCAGGAGGCCATCACCGCCTCCACGGAAGACCTGCAAGGGGACCGGGAGGCGCTCGTGGAGTTGGTGCCGACCTACACCAAGGTGTCCGCCGAGGTGGTCGAGGCGATCGAGATGCCGCGTTTCGCCGGGGAGCTGGACCAGGAGCAGCTGCAGAAGGCCGCGGACCTGATGCAGGAGTACGGCATCATCGATGCCCCGCTCGACGTCGCGCCGTTGCTGGCCGCGAAGTAGCGGGGGCCGACGAATGAAGGGAACAGCGATGGCCCGGACCGCCCGGAGCGCGGCCGAGGCCCCGGCGGGCGTCCCCCGCCTGGACCTCGACCCGTTCAGCGACGACTTCCTCCGCAACCCCTACGCCGGACACGCGGCCATGCGGGACGCCGGACCCGTGGTGTGGCTGGAGCGCTACCGTGTGTACGCCGTGGCCAGGCACCAGGAGGTGTCGGGCGTTCTCGCAGACCACGGCACGTTCGTCTCCTCCCGCGGGGTCGGCCTCTCCGACTTCGCGAAGGAGAAGCCGTGGCGCCCGCCGTCGCTACTACTGGAGGCCGACCCGCCGGAGCACACGGCAGCCCGCCACGTCGTGACCAGCATCCTCAACCCCAAGCTGCTGCGGACCCTCAAGGAGGACTTCCAGTTGAAGGCCGACGCGCTCGTCGCCGAGGTCGCGGCCAGGGGAGAGGTCGACGGCGTGCACGACCTCGCGGAACGCTACCCGCTGCAGGTCTTCCCCGATTGGGTGGGACTCTCGCGGGAGGGACGCGAGAACCTCCTGCCCTACGGGTCGATGGTCTTCAACACGTTCGGCCCCATCAACCACCTCTACGAGAAGGCGATGGAGCGCGGCTCGCGGGCGGCCGGCTGGATCATGGAGCAATGCACCCCGGGCAACATCGAGCCCGGCGGGTTCGGGGCGCAACTGCACGCCTCGGCGGCCGCGGCCGGCTACACCGAGGAGGACCAAGCCCGGCTGCTGCGGTCTTTCCTGTCCGCGGGCGTCGACACCACCGTCCACGGCATCGGCTCGGCGCTCCACTGTCTGGCCGCGAACCCGGAGCAATTCCGGCTCCTGAAGGACAAGCCCTCGCTGGCGCGGGCCGCGTTCGAGGAAACCATCCGGCACGCCTCGCCCGTCCAGACGTTCTTCCGGACGGCGGACACGGACACCGAGGTGTCCGGTGTGCCGCTCCCCGAGGGCGCGAAGGTCCTGATGTTCCTCGCCGCGGCGAACCGCGACCCGCGCCAGTGGGAGCGGCCGGACGAGTTCGACATCACCCGCCGCGCCGGCGGCCACGTCGGCTTCGGGTTCGGCGTCCACGCGTGCCTCGGCCAAATGCTGGCCCGGCTCGAGGGCGAGTGCCTCTTAGGTGCCGTCGCCCGGCTGGTGGACCGGATCGAACTGGCCGGCGAGCCCGAAATCCAACTCAACAACACGCTGCGCGGTCTGGAACGCCTTCCGCTGCGCCTGACCCCCGCGGCCTGAGGGCCGCCGTCGACCGAAGGAACGGAACCGTGTCCCCACTGACCACCACACCCCAGTCCGCCACCACACGCCAGTCCGCGACCACACCCCAGTGCACGACGCCGGAGCCCGGCATCCAGCGGCGCCTCACCTACCTCCAGCCGGACGGAACGTCCGCGACCGTCGAGGCCGATCCCGGGCACACCGTGATGCGAGCGGCGCTGGCGAACAACGTCGAAGGCATCGTCGCCGAGTGCGGGGGAAACGCCATGTGCGCCACCTGCCACGTCTACGTCGACCCAAAGTCCGACGCACTCCTGCCGCCCGTGGGCGCGAACGAGGACGAGCTGCTGGACTGCACCGCGGCCGAGCGGCGCAGCGGGAGCCGACTGTCCTGCCAGCTGCCGGCGGTCGACGGCCTGACCGTGCGTGTGCCGGAGTGCCAGCAATGAGCGGGCACACGGGGCCCGGGATCCTCATTGTCGGGGCCGGCCAGGCCGGTGTCGAACTCGCGGCGGAGCTCCGGGCCGCCGGATGGGATGCGCCCATCACCCTCGTGGGGGAGGAGGCCCGCCACCCGTACCAGCGGCCGCCGTTGTCCAAGGGCTGGCTCGCGGGAGACCAGACGAACCAGTCGATCGAACTGCGGGGCCCGGAGTGGTTCGAGGCGAACCGGGTCGGACTCGTCACCGGGGAACGGATCCTGCGGATCGACCGGAAGCCGGACGGGTCGGGAACGGCGACGACCGCCGGAGGGCGCGCACTAGCGTTCGACCGGTTGGCCCTGGCCACCGGCGCCTCCCCGCGCCGGATTGTCTGCCCGGGCGCGGACCTCGCCGGGGTGCACTACCTGCGCACCGCCGCCGATGCCGCCGCGCTCGCCGAAGACCTGGCCGGCGCCACCTCCGTTGCCGTGGTCGGCGGCGGGTTCATCGGCCTGGAGGTGGCCGTGGCCGCGCGCACGGCGGGAGCCAGCGTGACCGTACTCGAGGCGGCGCCGCGTCTGATCGGCCGGGCCGTGTCGGAACAGACCAGCGGGTTCTACCTCGCGGCGCACCGCCGGAGGGGCGTCGAGGTGGTCTTGGATGCGCGGATCGAGGCGTTCGAGGGTGCGGAAGGCCGCGTCGCCGGCGTCCGGATCGCGGGAACCTCCGGCGAACCCGGGGGCGAGGCACAGCCGAGGATCGTGCCCGCCGACGTCGTGGTGGTCGGGATCGGCGTCGTGCCCTCCACGGCGCTTGCCGAAGGTCTGGGGCTGGACGTGGACAACGGGGTGGTCGTCGACCGGCGCATGCTGTGCTCGGACGGGACCACCGTGGCCGTCGGGGACTGCGCGAACATGCCGTTGCCGGGAGGTGCCCGCGGCGGCCTGGCCAGGATCCGGCTCGAAAGCGTGCCCAACACGGCGGAGCAGGCGCGGGTCGCGGCCGCCACGTTGATGGGTCTCGACGCCACCTACGATGCGGTGCCGTGGTTCTGGTCCGATCAGGGGGAACTCCGGCTGCAGATCGCGGGGCTCTCCGTCGGCCACGACCAGGTGGTGCTCCGCGGCGTGCCGGACAGCGAGCGCTTCTCGGTCCTCTACTACCGGGACGGACTCATCCTGGCCGCGGACTGCATCAACAGCCCGCGGGACTTCATGGCCGTGAAGACGGCGTTGCGCACCGGCGGCCGACTACCCGCCGGGCCCGCCGGGGATCCGGCCGTGCCGCTCAGGGACCTGCTCAAGCAGCCGGCGGTCGTCTGATCCGGGGCGCCGGCCGCGGAGGACGGCCGTAGGATCGGGACAACGCTCTTGCCCAGATTCGCCCGCACCGCCGCCGACGGAGGACTCCCGTGCACAGCAGCACCGAACCAAGGACCGGACCGACAAACGGACAGCCCGCCCCGACGAACGTCGCCGAGCTCGTCGGCCGGACGCTGGCCCGGCTCGGGGCCGGCCACGCGTTCGGCGTCGTCGGGAGCGGCAACTTCTCGGTCACCAACGCGCTGCGGCGCCACGGCGTGCCGTTCACGGCGGCCCGGCACGAGGGCGGGGCGGCGACCATGGCCGACGCCTACGGCCGCATGTCCGGCCGCGTCGGCATCGTCACCACGCACCAGGGCTGCGGGCTGACCAACGCGGTCACCGGGATCGGCGAGGCCGCCAAGAGCCGCACCCCCATGATTGTTCTCACCGCGGACAGCGCGGCCGCGGCCGTCCGCTCCAACTTCCGGATCGACCAGGACGGCCTGGCCCGCAGCGTCGGCGCCGTCGCCGAGCGCGTCCACTCGCCGGCCAGCGCCGTCGCCGACACCGTCCGCGCGTACCGCACCGCGGTCAACGAGCGGCGCACCGTGGTGCTGTCCCTGCCCATCGACGTGCAGGCCGCCCCGGTGCCCGCGGAGGCGGGCACCGGCGTCGTACGCCTTCCGGCACCCCGGCCGGTGCGGCCGGCCGAGGAGTCGGTCGACGCGCTCGCTGACCTGATCCGCGCCGCGGAGCGCCCCGTGTTCGTCGCCGGCCGCGGCGGGCGCTGCGCCGGCCCCGAGATCGCCGCCCTCGCCGAGGCGAGTGGCGCGCTGGTGGCGACGTCCGCCGTCGCGCACGGGCTCTTCGCCGGCGACCCGTTCTCCCTCGGCATCTCCGGCGGGTTCTCCTCGCCCTACAGCGCCGCGGCCATCGCGGGCGCGGACCTGATCGTCGGCTTCGGCTGCGCCCTGAACATGTGGACCATGCGCCACGGCGCGCTGATCGGCCCCGCGGCGAAGGTCGCCCAGGTCGACGTCGAGGACGCGGGCCTGGGCGCGAACCGGCCCATCGACCTCGGCGTGCTCGGCGACTCCGCGCGGACCGCGGCCGCCGTGCACGCACGCCTCCGCGCCGCCGGCCACCGGAGGACCGGGCTGCGCACCGGGGAAACGCGGGCCGCGATCGCCGCGCGCTCCCGCTGGAACAGCGAGGACACCCCGGACCTGTCCACCGCGCTGAGCATCGACCCGCGCGTGCTCAGCCGCGAGCTGGACCGGCTGCTGCCCGCCGAGCGGATCGTCTCGATCGACTCCGGCAACTTCATGGGCTACCCCAGCGCGTACCTGTCCGTCCCGGACGAGTTCGGCTTCTGCTTCACCCAGGCGTTCCAGTCGATCGGGCTGGGCCTGCACACCGCGATCGGCGCCGCAACCGCCCGCCCGGACCGGCTGCCCGTCCTGGGCGTGGGCGACGGCGGCTTCCTCATGGCCATCTCCGAGCTGGAGACCGCCGTGCGCGAGCGGATCCCGCTGGTGGTGATCGTCTACAACGACTCCGCGTACGGCGCCGAGGTCCACCACTTCGACGCCGACGAGACCGACCTGGAGGTGGTGCGCTTCCCGCCGGTGGACCTCGCGGCGATCGCCCGCGGCTACGGCGCCGCCGGGCTGACCGTGCGCCGCGTCGGCGACCTCGCCGGGGTGACCACGTGGCTGGCGGGCCCGCGCGAGGCGCCGCTGGTGATCGACGCGCGCATCGCGTCCGACGGCGGAGCGTGGTGGCTGGCCGAGGCCTTCAGGGGGCACTGAGGCCCGGGCCGGTCGCCAGTTCCCCGAACATGTGATGTGCTGTATCCGATTGGCACCGTCCCACGTCCGCACCTCGGCCAGCAAGGATCATGAACACTTTGGAGAAGGGCATCTTCCCGTTCGGGCTGGGCCGGCTCAACGACGAGTCGGTCTCCAAGCGGGCCGACGGCGTGGTGCGGCAGCTGGAGATGGCGATCGACGTCGGACTGCTCATCGAGGGGCAGCGGCTGCCCAGCGAGGCGGAGCTGGCCGGGGAGCTGGGGGTTTCGACCGTCACGCTTCGGCAGGCGCTGACGATCCTGCGGGACAAGGGCCTGGTGGTGACGCGGCGGGGACGGGCCGGCGGAAGCTACGTCCAGGATTCCAGCTCCATCGGCGCGGAACGGGCCGAGGCCCAGCTGCGCGCCGCCAGCACCGAGGAGCTGCGCGACCTCGGCGACTTCGCCGGTTCCGTCAACGGCGCCGCCGCCCGGCTGGCCGCCGGGCGCGCGCTCCCCGAGGAGGTGCACCGGCTCGACGAGCTGGCCCGGCACTTCGCGGACGCCCCCAGCGCGGACGCGCGGCGGCGCGCGGACAGCCGGTTCCACATCGAGCTCGGCGTGGTGGCGCAGTCGCCGCGCCTGACCGCGCTGATCGTCCAGGCGCAGGGGCGGGTGGTTCCGCTGCTGTGGGTGCCGGGGAGTCTGCCGTCGGACGAGGCGGTGCGCGACCACGCGCGGATCGTGGAGTGCATCCGCGACGGCGACGCCGAGGGCGCCCAGCGGCATGCGGTGGAGCATTGCGAGCGGGAGGCCCGGGTGCTGATCGGCCGCCACCTGGCGTTGGCGACGGCATGAGCGGGGAGGCGCGGATGGTGGACACCGGGAACGACGACGTGACGAGGCTGTCCGGGGAGATCGCGGGCCACTTGCGGCTGACCCTGGACGAGCTGGGCGCGGTGCGGGAGAACGTGCGGCGGCTGCTGGACGGGGTCCACGCGGAAGGACGCCGCCCGTCCCGCGTCGACCTCGGCGGCATCCGCGGGGAGCTGCAGGCGTGCCTGGGCCGTCCCGGCCACCCGATGGACGGCGTCGGGGTGGCGGCCGCCGTCGGGTACCTCGCGGACGGCGACTACTGGCTCGAGTGGTGGCGCCACGACCGGCGGGGCGGCCTGGAGTTCGTCGCGCACAGCCTCAGTCCCCGCAGCGACCTGTTCTACGACTATTCGGCGCGGAACTGGTTCTCCGCGGCGGCCGCGTCCGGCCGCACGGAGATCGTGGGACCCTACGTCGACGTCGGCGGCACCAACGCGTACACCGTGACGGTCTCCGTCCCGATCGACACCGACCGGGGATTCGCCGGGATCGCCGGCGCGGACATCGCCGTGGCCCGGTACGAGCGCCTCCTGCTGTCCGCCGGGTGCGCCGCGCCCGTCGTGCTGACGAACGCCGACCTGCGGGTCATCGCGTCCAACCGTGCCGAGTACCTGCCCGGGGACCTGGTGCGCGCCGACGGCGCGTGGGGGAGCCTGGACGTGGCGGCGGACGTGTTCCCCGCCGGCGCGGCCTGGAAGCTGTTCTCGCCCGCGCTGCCCTGACGCGCGCCGGTCAGGGGCTGGCGAGCTTTTCCCGGTCCTTACGCGAGAGGTGGGTCCCCTCCAGGTACTCGCCCTCGGTGATGGTCCCGTCCTTCCGGTCCTTCGCCTCGAGGACGCGGGTGTAGGGCAGGGCCAGCCAGAGGGCGAGGAAGATGCCGATGACGCCGCCGGCCAGCTTGCCGACGATCAGCGGGAACACCATGTTCGGCTGGAAGTTCGCGCTGAAGGCCAGGTGGTCCCCGAACGTGAAGGCCGCGCAGACGGCGAAGGCGATGGCCAGCACCTTGTCCCGCGGGGGCATGAACCGCACGACGCGGAAGAGGGCCAGGATGTTGGCCGCCGCCGCGAGGATTCCCGCGGCGCCCTCCTCGCTGAACCCGAGGTGCTTCCCGACCCTCTCCAGCGGCACGGCCAGCCACGTGCGGATGGCGTAGACCATCGGGAAGGCGCCGGCCAGCATGACGCCGATGTAGCCGGCGACCTCCAGGGCGCGGAACTGGTCGTCGGCGTCCGCGATGAACGGCGCCAGCGGCCAGGGCCCGAGGACGTCGAAGACGCCGGTGAAGTACTGGACGATCGACAGCGCGAGGGCCAGCTTGATCAGCGCGTCCAGGACCCGGCCGAAGCCGATGAAGACGCGCACCATGATCCGCGAGAAGAAGCGCAGTCCCGCGGCCAGCGCCACGACGACGATGGCGAGCGGCACCAGGTTCAGGAGGATGTCCCCCAGCGGCAGGTTGAAGGCGGTGTTCGACTCCGACGTTGTGGAGATCTCGTCGCGCAGCAGGGTGCCGCCGCTCTGGAGCAGCAGGGTGATGATGAAGACGGCGAAGGGGATGGCCAGCAGCCCGGCCATGATGCCCAGTGCCATGTACTTGTGGTCGCGCTTGTCGAGCATGGCCAGGCCCACGGGGATCGAGAAGATGATGGTCGATCCCGCGGTGAGGCTGACGGCGAAGGCCATGATCCAGGCGCCGTGGCCGCCGGCGGTCTCGAAGGCCAGGTGGTAGCCGCCCATGTCGCCGGCGATGAGGGTGGTGGCGGCCAGGGAGGGGTCCGCGTGGAACCACGCGTAGACCGGCGCCAGGTAGGTGGTGATGAGGTCGCTGAGGATGGGGATGAACACCATGATGCCCGCCACGGGCAGGAAGATGGGCCCGATGGAGTAGATGCCCTCCTTGAACTCCTTACCGAAGCCCTTGTCGTCGTCGATGATGGCGGAGACGGCGCCGATGAGCAGGAACGCCATCATGATGTAGATGATGACCTGGCCGATGATTTCCATAGTCGCTACCGGTGACTTTCGGTCGGGGCCGGCGCCCGCGGGGGCGCCGGCCGACGTGGTGGGAGGGGCGTTAGCCGAGCAGGGCGCGGGTGTGGTCGTTGAGGAAGATCCCGCGGGGATCCAGCTCGCGGCGCACCGACAGGAAGGCGTCGAGCTCCGGGTACAGGGCCTCGAGGCGGCTCCGGGTCATGAAGTGGATCTTGCCCCAGTGCGCGCGGGCGTCGAACCGCTCGAGCTCGGCGTCGACGTCGCGCAGGTAGGGCCAGTAGTTGGTGCCCGGGGCGCCGGAGACCGAGATCACCGTGGTGTCGCGCTGGTGGAAGGGGGACAGGTAGGCGTCGTCCCGCTGCACCCAGCGGACCTCCATGGGGTACTTCTGGTCCGGGTGCGCCGTGCGGATGAGCTCCTGGACGGCCGCGACGGCCTCCATGCCCCGTTCGGCGGGAACGTAGTACTCCATCTCGTGGAAGGGGATCATGAAGCCGCCCGGGTAGATCCGGTAGGAGCGGTCGCGGCGGGCCCCCTCGGTGGGGTCGATGCCGGCGTCGTCCATGTCGACGGCGTTGTACCTCTTCGTGTAGCTGCGGTTGGTCATGGGTTCGCCGGCCGGGGTCGGCAGCTCGTAGAGGCCCGCGGACTCCTCGCCCGGGCACCAGAGGAACGAGTAGTGCCGGTTGCCCGCGATGTCCTCGTCCCACGTCGCGCGGGTTTCCTCCCACGTGGGGTAGGTGACCCGCTCCTGGAGGTAGTACCGGTCCACGACCTGCAGCTCGACGTCCAGGAAGATGCCAAGCGTGCCCAGCGCCACCTGTGCCGCGCGCAGCTCGCGCAACTGGTCCTCGCCGTATTCGACGATCTCCCCGTGGCCGTTGATGAGCCGCACCCAGCGCAGGGCGGAGGAGAAGCAGCCCAGCTCGATGCCCGAGCCGTGCGTCGCGGTGGAGAGCGCCCCGGAGATCGACTGCTTGTCGATGTCTCCCTGGTTGGCCAGGCCCAGCCCCTGGTCCCAGAGGGTGTCGCCGAAGTCGCTGATGACCGTCCCGCCCTTGGCGCGGGCGCGGCGGCGCGCGGTGTCCGTTCCGGTGACGCCGCTGAGCCCGGACAGGTCCATCAGCATGCCGCCGGTCTGGACGAGGGGCGTGAAAGAGTGACCGGCGCCGACGGCGCGGACGGACAGGCCCTCCTTGATCGCGAAGCGGACGGCGGCCAGGGCCTCGTCGTCGGTGCGCGGGCGGACGGTGTAGGCCGGGGTGGCACTCTGGTTGCCGCCCCAGTTGGACCAGGCCTTCTCCGTCTCGAACGGAAGGGGCGGTGTCAACCGGTTCCGCGGGGGATTCGTGGGGGCAGGGTGGATGTCGGTCATGGGATTCTCCTGTGGGGGCGGGGGGCTTCGGATGCCGGGCGTGGGCGTCAGGCGCCGTGGTTGAACATGACGTGCTTGGTGCGCGAGAAGTCTTCGAGGGCGTAGAGCGAGAGGTCCCGTCCGTAGCCGGATCCCTTGAATCCGCCCCACGGGACCTCGCAGGCCAGCGTGAGGTGGCTGTTGACCCACACGGTGCCGAAGTCCAGCCGCCGCGGGACCGTCATCGAGCGGGCGGCGTCGGTGGTCCACACGGACGCGGAGAGCCCGTAGGGCGTCTCGTTGGCGCGCCGGACGGCCTCCTCGTCGCTGGCGAAGGTCTCCACCGAGACGACGGGGCCGAAGACCTCGGTGGCGGCGATCCCGGCGCCGGCCGGGACGCCCGTGACGACGGTCGGCTCGATGAAGTAGCCGGGGCCCTCGATGGGGCGGCCGCCGACCGCGAGGTGCAGCCCGTCGGCCTCGGCCCGCTCCAGGGCGCCCCTGACGCGCTCGAAGTGCTCCCGGGAGATCATGGGGCCGACCTCGACGTCGTCCCCGGCCCCGGGCGCGCCGACGACGATGGACCGGACCTCGGCGACCAGCAGCGCGGTGAACTCCTCGGCGACCGACTCGTGCACCAGGACGCGGCACGCGGCTCCGCATTCCTGGCCGGCGTTCCAGAAGCCCGCGGCGCGGACCCCTTCCGCCGCCGCCTTGAGGTCCGCGTCCGGGAAGACGACGACGGGCGCCTTGCCGCCCAGCTCCAGGTGGACCCGCTTGACGCTGCCGGCGGCGGTGGCCGCGACCTTCTGGCCGCTGCCCACGCTCCCGGTGATGGCGACCAGGTCGACGTCGGGGTGTTCCGCCAGGCGCTGCCCGACCACCGGCCCCGTCCCGGTGACGATGTTCAGCACGCCGGCCGGCAGCACGTCGGCGATGAGCTCGGCGAGCTTCAGCGTCGACAGCGGCGTCTGTTCGGACGGCTTGAGCACCAGGGTGTTCCCCGTGGCCAGCACGGGGGCGAGCTTCCAGGCGGCCATCAGCAGGGGGTAGTTCCACGGGGTGATGATGCCGACCACGCCGACCGGCTCGCGCAGGATCACCGAGGTGTGGCCCTTCGCGTACTCGCCGGCGGCGAGGGACGTCAGCGTCCGGGCCGCGCCGGCCGTGAAGCGGAAGGTGTCGATGACGCTGGTGATGTCGTCCTCGGCCACGGCCTCCGGCTTGCCGGTGTTGAGGGACTCCAACGCCTCGAGGAACGCGCGGTTCTCCTCGACGATGCCCGCGATGCGGTGGAGCGCGTCGGAGCGCTCCTTGGGCGTCGTCGCGGCCCAGCCGTCCTTGGCCGAGACCGCGGCGGCGACGGCGGCGTCGACGTCCTGGGCGCTTCCCGCGGCCACGGTGGCGATCACGGTCCCCGTGGCGGGGTTTTCCACGTCCAGGGTCCCCGGACCCGTACCGGGGACGAACGCCCCGCCGATGAAATGCCCCGCGGGCGGCAGGCCCGCGCCGGATTCCGGCGGCGTGGTCGGACGTCGGACGGAGAAGCGAGCGGTCTCGGCAACAGTCATGGGAAGCGCCACCTTGTGCGGGTTCGGCCGTCCGGGATGCCCGACGGCGATGTGTGGTGTGGGTCACTCCATGGTGGCACGCGCCGCGCAGCTAGGCAATAAAAAGTATCTTTATATGTTTTAGAGGTATGCGGAACCCGAACCGGCGCCCGGGACCGGGGGAGCGAGGCGGCGCGGCGTCTCAGCCCGCGGAACCCGCCGACCCGGGCGACGCCGCGCGCTTCGGCTGCCCGCCGAGCCGGAGGCCGATCTGCGCGGCGGCCGCGGCGCACGCGCGGCCGAGGTCGGCGAGCTGTTCCTCCGGCACGCGGTAGAAGGGCGCGGCCACCATGACCGCGGCCACGACCGTGCCGCGGTGGTCCAGGATCGGGGCCGCGACGCCGACCTCCTCCGGGGAGGTCTCGCCGTAGTTGCAGGCGTAGCCGAGGTCGCGGACCGTGGCGAGCCGCTCGAGGTAGCCCTCGACCGTTCCGGGCGCCGCGGCGTCGGGTTCCGCCGCGTTGAGTTCAACGGTCCCGTCGGCGAGCATCCGGCGCGCCCGGGCCTCGTCCTCGTGGGCCAGGAAGACCTGCACCGTGGCGCTGAGCGCCGTGGCGTAGCGGCTGCCCATGGGGGAGGTGTGCTTGACCTGCCGGTTGCTGGGGATCTGCTCGACGGTCACGGATTCCGCGCCGTCCCAGACGTTGAGGGCCACCGTCTCGCCCGTGGACTCGGCCAGTTCCTGGAGCGTCGGGAACGCCACGCGGCGCACGTCGAGGTTGGCCAGCAGCGGCCCGGCGACGGCGATCAGGCCCATGCCGAGGCGGTACTTGCGGGAGAGCTCTTCCCGCTCGACGATGCGCTCCTGCTCCAGGGTCGCCAGGATGCGCGAGATGCTGGACTTGTGCAGCCCCACCTGCGCCGCGATCTCCGTGACGCCGAGCAGGGGGGTGTCGGTCGTGAAGCAGCGCAGCACCTGCACCACGTTGACGATGACCGAGGCGTTCCGCGGCTCGGTGCGCGTGTCGCTGTCCTGGCTGGGCATGCTTGACTCCTCGGTGTCGCCGCGTGGGGGCGGCGGGCCGTCGGCCCGCCGCCCCCGAACCGCGGGGAACAGTCCCCGGCTTGCTAGCAGGGGATGATGTTGTGTTCCGGCCCG
Organism: Arthrobacter halodurans; assembly: GCF_041877255.1. Classification (NCBI taxonomy): domain Bacteria; kingdom Bacillati; phylum Actinomycetota; class Actinomycetes; order Micrococcales; family Micrococcaceae; genus Arthrobacter; species Arthrobacter halodurans. Next base: position 6,493 of record NZ_JBHDLJ010000018.1, on the reverse strand, counting down.
AAGCCGAACTTCGTGATGTTCTCGGCGCCGTCCTCGTTGACCACGAGGATATCGTGCTCGCGGTAGCCGCCGGCGCCCGGCTGTCCGTCCAGGACCGTGATCATCGGTTCCATCGACACCACCATGCCCGGCTCCAGGACGGTGTCGATGTCCTCGCGCAGCTCCAGCCCGGCCTCGCGGCCGTAGTAGTGGCTCAGGACGCCGAAGGAGTGCCCGTAGCCGAAGGTGCGGTTGGCGAGGAGTCCGCGGTCGACGAAGATCTCGTTGAGCTCGGCCGCGATGTCCTTGCAGACCGCCCCGGGCTTGATCAGCTCCAGGCCGCGGCGGTGGACCTCCACGTTGACGTTCCACAGCTCCAGGCTGCGCTCGTCCGGCTCGCCCAGGAACAGCGTGCGCTCGAGCGCCGTGTAGTAGCCGCTGGTCATCGGGAAGCAGTTCAGGGACAGGATGTCCCCGCGCTGGAGTTTCCGCGTGGTGGCCCAGTTGTGCGCGCCGTCGGTGTTGATGCCGGACTGGAACCACACCCAGGTGTCGCGGATCTCGGAATCCGGGAACGTCCGGGCGATCTCGTGGACCATGGCCTCGGTGCCGATCAGGGCGACCTCGTACTCGGTGATCCCCTCGCGGATGGCCGCCTTGATGGCCTCGCCGCCGAGGTCGCCGATGCGCGCGCCGTGTTTGATGACCTCGATCTCCTCGGCGGACTTGACCATGCGCTGGCGCATGGCGTCCCGGGACACGTCGACCAGCGTGGCGCCGTCGAACGCGGCCTGGATCTTGTTCCGGTTGTCCAGCGGCAGCGAGTCGTCCTCCACGCCCAGCCGGCGGGCGGCGACGCCGCGCTGGCGCAGGGCCTCCTGCAGGCCGAAGTAGAAGTTGTCGCGGCGCCAGTCGGTGTAGACGATGTTCTCGCCGTAGCTGCGGCGCCACGGCATGCCGGCGTCGATGTTGGCCGTCACGGTGACGGAGTCGTCGGCGGTGACGACCATGGCGTAGGACCGGCCGAAGTACGTGAACAGGAAGTCCGAGTAGTACTTGATGGAGTGGTAGCTGGTCAGCACGACGGCGTCGAGCTCCTTGGCGGCCATGATCCGGCGGAGGCCGGCGAGCCGGCGCTCGAATTCGGCGTCGGAGAACGTCAGCGCCTGCTTGGTGCCGTTGTGCAGGACCTTCAGCCGCTCGAGTTCGGCGACGGTGTTCGGGGTGGTCGGGGTCATGGTGTGCTCCTTCTGGGTGGTGTGGCCACGGTGGCCGGGTATCGGGCTGCGCGGGAAGTCGGGCAGCGCGGGGGAGGGGGTTGGTGGGGTGCGGGGCTACGCGTGGCGCAGCGGCTTCCGGCTGGTCTCGGCGGAGAGGGCGACGGCGACCAGCGAGATCGCCGCGGCGCCCATCAGGTACCAGCCGGGGGCCAGGTTGCTGCCGCTGGTCGCGATCAGCCACGTCGCGACCAGCGGGGCGGTGCCGCCGAAGATCGCGTTGGACAGGTTGAAGCTCACGGCGAAGCCGGTGTAGCGGACCTTGGTGGGGAACATCTCCGCCAGGAAGCTCGGCAGCGTGCCGTCGTTCAGGGTGAGCATGGCGCCCAGGAGGACCTGGACCAGCAGGATCACCGCGAAGCTCCCGGTCCCGAGCAGGTGGAACGCCGGCACGGTGAGCACCAGGAACAGGATGGACGCGCTCATGAGCACCTTGCGGCGGCCGTAGCGGTCGGACAGCATCCCGGTGAGGAAGATGAATCCGATGTAGGTGGCCAGGGCCACCGTGGTGGCGACGTAGGACAGCGTGGTCTCCAGTCCGACCTCCTGCGAGAGGTACGTCGGCATGTAGCTGAGGATGACGTAGAAGCCGACGGCGTTCAGCAGCACGGCGCCGCAGGCCAGCAGCAGGTCGCGCCAGTGCTTGCGGAACAGGTCGCCGACGGGCGCCTTGACGGCCTCGTCCTCCTGCGCGATCTCGCGGAAGGCCGGGGTGTCCTCGAGCTTCGTGCGGATGTACCGGCCGATCAGGCCCATCGGCGCGGCGAGCAGGAAGGGGAGGCGCCATCCCCAGTCGGTCATCTGCTGGGAGTCCAGGTTCGCGGTCAGCACGGCCGCGATGAGCGAGCCGAAGAGCAGGCCGGCGGCCGTGGAGGCCGGCACGACGGCGGCGAACAGGCCGCGGCGGTGGGCGGGGGCGTATTCGACGAGGAACGCCGAGGCCCCGGCGTACTCGCCCGAGGCGGAGAAGCCCTGGACGACGCGCATGGCCAGGAGCGTCAGCGGGGCCCAGACGCCGATCGCGGCGTAGGAGGGGATCAGCGCGATGCAGAACGTGGCCAGCGACATCAGCAGGATGGACCAGGACAGCGCCGTCCGGCGCCCGATGCGGTCGCCGATGTGGCCCCACACGAAACCGCCCAGGGGCCGCACCAGGAAGGAGATCGCGAAGAGCGCGAACGTCAGCATGAGACCGGTCTGCGGGTCGGACTCCGGGAAGAAGACCGCGGTGATGGTCACCGCGAGGTAGCCGTACACGGCGTAGTCGAACCACTCGACGAAGTTGCCGATGAAGCTCGCGGTGACCACGCGGCGCCGGGTGCCGGAGGAGACGTGGTCGGGCCGCGGCTGGCCGCTCAGCGAGCGGTTGCCGTCGGCGTCGGCGTCGACCGGGGGCCGGGGCGGGGCGGACGGGGAGGGAGCGGTGCCGCTCGGGTTCTCAGACAAGGTGGACCACCAATGCTTGTGGTTGCATTCTTTGCAACGTGGTTGCATTCATATCACCATGTGCTCCGCGTCACGTCAACCCCCCTCGGTGGGCAACGCACGAGGGACGGAGCCGGCGCCCGCCGATTCCGTCCCTCGTCCCACTCTTCGGGTCCCACCGCCCGGGTCCCCTCTCCCGCGGCCTACCCCGGTGTGCCGCCCAGCTCCGCCGCGATGTCGCGGGCCAGGTCCCCGGTGACCTGGCGGAACAGCAGCCCGCCCTTGGTCGCGTCGGATCCCGCCGGCGCGGACAGGCATCCGGAGGCCGGGGTCCGGCCCGGGACCACCGGCAGGCGGTCGAACCGCGGGAGCGCGGCCGGCGGGTGGTCGACGGCCCGCCCGAGATCCACCAGGTCCGGCTCCAGGTGCAACATCAGCGACGTCTCCAGCACGCCGCCGTGCTCGATGTCCCAGCCGGGGAACCCCTCGGGGTAGACGGTGCGCAGCGTTTCCTCGGAGACGTAGTCCCAGTAGGACAGCAGGAGCACGGCCGGCCCGTCGCCGTCGCGGAGCCCGAGGTCTGCCAGGGCCAGGTCGATGCCCTCGTAGAGGAACTGGTAGTTCTCGTAGTGGCCGTTGACGAAGACGACGTTCCGCACGCCCTGGCGCAGCAGCGACGCGACGAGGTTGCGCGTCAGGCCGATGAGCGTGGCCGCGTCGAGGCTGACGGTGCCGGGCAGGTGGTTCCCGCCGCCGGACTTCTGCTGGGACTTGTAGCCGTAGGAGACCGGTTGGGCCACGAGCGAGCCGGTGGCCTCGGCCGCGGCCTCCGCGATGCGGCTGGACAGGATCGCGTCCGTGCCCAGAGGCAGGTGCGGTCCGTGCTGCTCGAGAGCGCCCACCGGCACCAGCACCGTGCCGGATCCGTCGCGCAGCCACGCGGCGAAGGTGTGCGCGTCGAGTTCGGCCAGGCGGAGGCTCCGCGGCCCGTCGGTGGCGGTCATGGGGTGCGCTCCTTCGGGCTCGGCGTGCCGTCGCCCTCGCTGTCGTCGACGCCGACGCCGACGCCCTCGAAGTCCTCGTCTCCGTCGCGGTGGTTGGGGTCGTTGACCTCGCGCTCCAGGCGCTTGATCGCCTTGTCCCGCTTGCGCAGGCGCCGGATGAGGTTGGCGATCATCAGCAGGATGACGAAGGAGAACGGGAAGGCTCCGATGATCGTGCCGGTCTGCACCGTGTCGACGACGGCGGTGCCGCCGATGGAGAGCAGCACCACCGCGACGGCTGCGATGCTCAGCACCAGCACCACGCGGAACCAGGGGCCGGCCTTCTTCGGCGCGGAGACGAACTCGGCCAGCGCGTACGTTCCGGAGTCCAGGCTGGTGATGTAGTAGGTGGCCACCAGGATCGTCGCGACCACCAGCAGCACGCCGCCGATGACGGGGATCATCTCCAGCGTCGAGAACAGCCCGCTGGAGGTGTCCGCGGCGACGTCGTCGGAGATCGAGCGGTTTGTGGCGTCGTCGTAGTAGAGGGCGGCCGAGCCGATCACGCCGACCCAGATCATGACGATCAGGGACGGGATGATGGTCACCCCGAGGACGAACTCGCGGATGGTGCGCCCGCGCGAGATGCGCGCGATGAAGCCGGCAACGAACGGGGAGAACGCGATGACCCAGCACCAGATGAAGACCGTCCACCAGCCGTTCCAGCTGTCCTGCCAGGACTCCAGCGGGGCGGTGGCGGTGGCGGCGTCGGTCCACAGGCTCATCGGGATGAAGTTGTAGGCGAACGACCCGAAGGTCTGCGAGAGGTTGGAGAGGATGTAGACGGTCGGTCCGAAGACGAAGACGCCCGCGATGAGGACGATGCTCAGGATCGAGTTCGCCTCGCTGATGCGCTTCATGCCCTTGTTGACGCCGACGAAGGCGGAGATGGCCGCCAGCCCGCCGAGTCCGCAGATCACGGCGATCCAGATGCCCGGGCCGGGGGTCACTCCGGTGAAGGTGGAGATGCCCGAGGTGAATTGCAGGGCGGCGAAGCCGAAGGACGTTGCGAGCCCCAGCACGGTCGCGATGATGGCCAGGAGTTCGACGACGACGCCGGCCGGCCGCTGGGCGCGGTGCGGCAGGATGTCGACGGTCGCCTCGCGGAACGTGAGGGTCTTGCCGAGGTTGTGGTGCGAGTAGGCGAGGCAGACGGCGACCACGCAATACATGGCCCAGGCCGTGAGGCCCCAGTGGAAGTAGGTCCAGACGATGCCGCCCTCGCCCGGGTTGGCGCCGGCCGGGATCAGCGGGCTTTCGTCGCGCAGCATGATCGGCTCGGCGACGGACCAGAAGATCAGGCCGATGCCCTGGCCGCAGGCGAAGAGCATGGAGTACCAGGCGAACTTGCTGTGCTCCGGCTTGGCCTGCGGACCCCCGATGCGGATGCGGCCGGACTTGCCGACGGCCAGCCAGGCGCACACCCCGACGGCGATGGCCGAGTAGAGGATGAAGAGCCAGGTGAAGCCCGACGTGACGAACGTGCGCATCTGGTTGATCACCTCCGCGGCCCCGTCCGGATTGGCGGTGACGGCGATGATGACGCCGATGATCAGCAGCGGCGGGAGGACCTTGATGATGGTCCGGTCCAGCGGCGGGATGTGCCGGCCGCGGAAGCGGGGCAGCTCGCCGCCGTGGCGCCGCCCGCGGCCGCCCGCGGCGGCCTGCGCGGCTTTGGACTTGGTCTGTTCGGTCTTTACCGCGTGCTCCGCGGTGGCGTCCGGATCCCCGAGGATCGGATCCTTGCCGTTGGCCTGTGGTTCGTGGATGGACATGAAGGCGACCCTTCGAAGGTCCGGTCTCTGGAGGGCCGGAATGGGCTGTGGGTGGTGGGAGCCGGCGATGTACTTGTTGCAATAAACGCAACCCGGTTGCACTCAAGAATACCGTGACCCCCCTCACAGTCAAGGGTTGGCGCCGACCTACAGCACCGAGCGCACCGTCCGCTCGAAGTGGCCGATGTGGTCGGCGGCCAGCGAGGCGGCGCGGTCCGCGTCGCCGGCGAGGATCGCGCGCAACAGGTCCACGTGCTCCGTGATGTGCCCCGAGATCGAGGGCAGGCGGTCCAGCACCAGGCACCAGATCCGCGTCGCCAGGTTGTCCAGCCGGACGAGCGATTCCTCGAGGTGGTGGTTGCCGGCGGCGCGGTAGATCAGGCGGTGCACCTCGAGGTCGTACTGCATCAGCTCGCGGCGGTCCCGGCCCGTGTCCAGGGACTCGATCGCGTCGGCCACCTGCGCGAGCTCGGCGCGGATCCCAGGGTGCGGGTTCAGCGCGGCGCTCCGGGCGGCCAGCGGCTCCAGCACCTGGCGGACCTCGGAGATCGCGGCGAGCTCCGTGATGTCCACGATGGTGGCGAAGGTGCCCCGGCGTGGATAGGAGACCACCAGATGGTCCGTCTCCAGCCGCTTGAGCGCCTCGCGCAGCGGCGTCCTGCCGAAGCCCAGCTCCGCGGCGAGGCGGGCCTCGTTGATCGGCTCGCCGGGCGCGATGTCCAGCATGATCAGCCGGTCGCGCAGGGTCCGGTAGGCGCGCTCGGCCAGCGAGAGGCCCTCGTCCGCGATGACACTGGTGCTGCCCATGGTTCCGCTCCTCACGTCCGGGAATCCGCCGCCCGGGGGTCTTGACCGTCTGTGATCCCCATCATACTATGGTTCAAACACTGATATATCAGTTGTCGACGAGCAACTATCGACGCAGGAACCACGAGGAGGATTTGATGTCACAGGCGACGATTTCCCAGCAGGGGACACCCCAACCGGCCGGCGC
>NZ_JBHDLJ010000017.1:0-86849 GCF_041877255.1 Arthrobacter halodurans | reverse complement strand
GCAATCCATGCAGCGCACCGCCCACACCCACAGAGAAGAGAAGTCCATGAGCACCGAAAACACCGAAGAACTCGACTACATCGTCGTCGGCGCCGGTTCGGCCGGCAACGTGATCGCCCGCCGCCTGCTCGACGCCGGCAAGCGCGTCGCCGTGCTGGAGGCCGGCGACCGCGACACGAACCCGAACATCGCGCACCTCTACACGCTCGGGCTCCTGTGGCACAGCCCGCAGGACTGGGACTACTACACCACCGAGCAGGAGGGCTGCGCGGGGCGCCGGATCCACCTGCCGCGCGGCAAGGTCCTCGGCGGATCGCACGCGCTCAACGCGACCATCTGGGTCCGGGGCGACCGCCGGGACTACGACTCCTGGGTCGCCGCGGGCTGCGACGGCTGGTCGTGGGAGGACGTGCTGCCGGTCTTCAAGTCCATCGAGAACTTCGACGGCGGGGCCTCGGAGACGCACGGCGTCGGCGGCCCGCTCGACGTCGTCCAGGACTTCCCGCGCAACCCGATCCAGGAGGACATGCTGCGCGGCGCCGTCGAGATCGGCCTGCCGCTGAACGAGGACTACAACTCCGGGGACGTCGAGGGGGTGTCCCGGATGCAGCTCAACGTCCGCGACGGCAAGCGCTTCAACACCTGGCACGCCTACCTGCGGCCCGTGGCCGACCACCCGAACCTGACGCTGCTCACGGGCGCGCACGTCCGGCGCCTGATCGTCGAGGACGGACGGGTGGCCGGCGTCGAATTCGAGCACGACGGCGGGACCGCCACGCTGCGCGCCGGGGAGACCGTGCTCTCCGCCGGGGCGATCAACTCGGCGGAGCTGCTGCTGCGCTCCGGGATCGGCCCGGCGGGGGAGCTGCGCGAGGCCGGCGTCGACCCCGTCCACGACCTGCCCGGCGTGGGCAAGAACCTGCAGGACCACCTGCTGTCCCCGGTGATCTTCGCCGCCGACAGCCGCCCGGTGCCGATGGGGGAGGTCGCCCCGGCCGAGGTCCACCTGTTCTGGAAGAGCCGCCCGGAGCTGCCGGTCCCGGACACCCAGCCGATCTTCTTCTCCGTCCCGATGTATTCGCAGGACTACGTGCCGGCGGAGATGACCGGCCCGGACAACGGCTTCTCGATGCTCGGCGGGCTGGTCCGCCCCGAGAGCCGGGGCGAGATCACGCTGACCGGACCCGACGCCGCGGACCCGATCAGGATCGACCTCGGGGCGCTGTCGGAGCAGCGGGACGTCGACGCGCTGGTGGCCTCCGTGCGCCAGTGCCGCGAGATCGGGCGCACCGCCGCGCTGGCGGACTGGGGGCCGCGGGAAATCCACCCGGGCCCGGAGGTGTCCGACAGCGACGAGGACCTGGAGCGGTACGTCCGCGCATCGGTGGTGACCTACCACCACCAGGTGGGCACGTGCCGGATGGGCGTGGACGACCTCGCGGTCGTCGACCCGGCCACGCTCAAGGTCCACGGGCTCGACGGCCTCCGCGTCGCCGACGCCTCGGTCATGCCGCTGGTGCCCACGGGCAACACCAACGCGCCGACCATCATGATCGCCGAGCGGGCCGCCGCGATGCTCGTGGGATCCGCCGTCGCGTCCTCGGCCGGAGCCGCGGCCTCCGCCGGAGCCGCGACCTCCGCCGGAGCCGCGACCTAGGCCGGAGCCGGGCCGCCGTCGTCCGGGATCCCGTAGGTGAGGATCGCCCGGCCCCTGATCCGGCGCGCGTCGAGGTCCTTGTAGGCGCGGTCGGCATCCGCGAAGTCGTACCGGTCGGTGATCAGTCGGCGCAGGCCGATCCTGCCCTCCGCGACGAGCTCGAGCACGCGGGGCATGTCGGTGCCGGCCCGGGCGCCGTAGGAGCCGAGGACGCGGATCTTGCGGCGCACGATGTGCGCGATGTTCAGTCCGGCCTCCACCCCGGCGGGCGCGATCCCCACAAGGACCACGCGCCCGCCGTCGTCCACGAGCTCGGTCGCGGTCTTGACCGTCGGACCGCTGCCGAACGCCTCGAACGCGACGTCGACGCCGCGCCCGCCGGTCAGCGCCCGCACGGCGGCCACGGGGTCTCCATGCAGCGAGTTCACGGTGTCGGTCGCGCCGAGCTCGCGGGCCAGGGCCAGCTTCTCGTCGCTGATGTCCACGGCGACGATCCGCCCGGCGCCGTGGGCCGCCGCCATCTGGACGATGTTCAGGCCGATGCCGCCCACGGCCACCACCGCGACCGTCTCGCCGGGCTGCAGCTCGGCGACATTCCGCACGGCGCCGTAGCTCGTGAACACGCTGCAACCGAGGATCGCGGCGTCCTCGAGGTCGATTTCGTCCGGCAGCGCGAAGACGGCGGTGGCGGGGACAACGGCGTATTCGGCCAACCCGGCCATGGAGTACATCGCGACGGGCCGCCCGGCGGCGTCGGCGAGCCGGGACGTCCCGTCGTAGAGCTGGCCCCTGAGCCGGTTCTTGGCGAAGAACTCCTCGCAGAGGTCCTCGTTGCCCGCGGCACAGTGGCGGCACGCTCCGCAGGGCATGATGAAGCTGCACGCGACGCGCTGCCCGGGCTCCAGCCCGGTCACGGACGGCCCGGTCTCCTCGACGACGCCGGAGACCTCGTGCCCGAGCACGCACGGCCGGGGGAACGCGACCTCGCCCTTGATCACGTGGAGGTCCGTGTGGCACACCCCGCACGCGGCGACGCGGATCAGCACCTCGCCGGGGCCGGGGGTGGGCCGGGGGAGGTCCTCCGGGACCAGGTCGGCCGAGGATTCGTGGAGAACGTGGGTCTTCACGGTGGACTCCTTCGTCGCGGATCGGGGTGCCTGCCGCCCCAAGTCAACACCATGGCCGCGGCCGGACTCCACCCTCCCCACCCGTTGACGCGGGGCGGGCGGGCGCGAACAGTGGAGGCATGTCCGCATCCACGGCACCGCTGCAGGCCGCGCTGGAGGAGACCGTCGCGTCCGGGTGGTGCCCCGGCCTGGTCGCCGGGGTCCGGCGCCGCGGGGAGACCGAGGTCTTCGCCACGGGCGCCCTGTCTTTCGGGGACGGGGCGCCGATGCTGGACGGGACGCCGTTCCGGATCGCGTCCCTGAGCAAGCCGATCGGCGGGGCGCTGGCGCTGAGCCTGGTCGCCGACGGGACGCTGTCCCTCGACGCGCCGGTCACGCGGTGGCTCCCCGAGCTCGCCGATCCCCGGGTCCTGGCCCGGCCGGACGCGGAACTGAGCTTCGCCGTGCCGGCGCGGCGCCCGATCACCGTGCGGGACCTGCTGACGTTCACGGCCGGGATGGGGATCGACTTCGCGCCGACGCCCTACGCGGAGGCCACCCGCGACTTCATCTGGGGACCGAACCCGCCGGCCATGGGACCCGACGAGTACCTGGCCCGCCTCGGCGCGCTGCCGCTCGCCCACCAGCCGGGGGAGCGCTGGATGTACCACGCGTGCGCCGACGTCCTCTCGGTCCTGCTGGCCCGGGCCGCCGACAGGCCGCTGGGCACGGTGCTCGAGGAGCGGATCACTGGTCCCCTCGGCATGGCGTCCACCGGTTTCCCGACGGGGACCGAGGCGCTGCCGACGGTCTACGAGCCGTCCGCCGCCGGGCTCGTGGAGGCGGCCTCCTACCGGGAGGCCCTCGCCGGACCGCCAGTCTTCCCGTCCCTGGCCGGCGGACTCCTCTCGAGCGTCCCCGACTACCTCGCCTTCCTCGCCGCGCTGGCCGACGACTCGCTCCTGCCGCCGGGCCTGCGGCGCCAGATGACCTCCGGACAGCTCACGCCGGGGCAGCGCGCGGGCCTGGCCGAGATGTCGGGGGAGGACCAGTCGTGGGGCTTCATGGTCGCCGTCCAGACCGGCCGCGGCGAGCCGTGGTCCGAGCCGGGGATGTGGGGCTGGGCCGGCGGGTCCGGAACGAGCGCGGCCGTGTACCCCGACGGGGACATCGGCGTCGTCTTCACGCAGCGCTTCCTCGCTGGCCCGGCCGACTCGTTCGACTACTTCTGGGAGCCGTTCGGGCGGGTCCGTTGAGGGGCCGCGCCGCTACGGACGGCGGAAGAGCCGCCGCAGCCAGCCGCCGGAGGGCAGGTGGTGCTGGATCTCGGTCGGGCTCGCCGCCGCGTCCGGCAGGCGGGCGTCCTCGCCGTAGTAGACGTGCGGGGTGCCGGGACCCGGGATCTGGGCGCCGGCGAGGTTCGGCATGCCGGGGCTGTCCGCGGACCCGTGCACGCCGTGCGGTCCCATCCGCTCCATGTCGCGCAGCGGGTTCTCGCTCGGGTGGCGTTCACGCTTCATTGCACTCACCGGTCCTTCGATGCCGTGCCCCCATTCTAGGTTTCCCCGCGGCCCAGGGGAATGCGTGGGGAACGCGTGGGGGGAACGGTCAGGAAACCGCGCCGGGGCGGCCCCCGGCGAGTCCCGCGGCGCGAGTCCCGCGGCGGCGAGCACGCGGTCCACGACCTCGTCCGGGGAGCCGCCGGCGTCGACCACGTGCCAGCCCCGGGAGGCGGCCAGGGCCAGGTATTCGGAGCGGGCAGCCCGCAGGTAGCCCAGCGGCTCCGAGTCCTCGCCGCGCGCGGCGATCCGGGCGTGGCCCGTCTCGGCCGGCACGTCCAGCAGCACGACGGCGTCGGGCCGCGGCAGCGCGCGCTCGAGCCACGGGAGGAAACGCCCCGGCGGCAGGCCCCGGACGCCGCGCAGGACCAGCTGGCACGCGAGGTGCCGGTCCATGACGGTGACGCCGCCGAACCGGGCGGCGCGGGCGTGGGCCGCGACCACGTTCAGCGTGCGCAGCGCCGACTCGAACCGGTCGGCCCAGCGCGGCGGGACGCGGAGGCCCAGCGGCCCCGTCACCCGGGCGAGCCAGCGCCGGCCCGCGGGGTTACGCAGGTGCTGCGCGGGGCGCCCCGCGCCCAGCTCGCGGGCGACGAGGCCGGCGGCCGCCGTCGTTTTGCCGGACCCGTCGGCGCCGAGGACCACGATCGTGCGTCGGCCGCGCGGCCCCGCCGGCTGGCGGCGCGCTTCGGGGTCCGCGCCGCGCTCCACGCCGACGACGCGGTCCGGCGAGGCGGGCGGGTACGACGCCGGCATGTGGTCCCTTCCGTTTCGATGGTCCTGACACACCTCTCAACGTCCGGCGGGCCGGATTCCATCCGCGGCGGGCATGGGCGTTTGCTGTGAGTGCGGGCCTCGACCGGCGCACCCGGCGGGTCTACCGTGGACGTGGAAGCCATGATGGACGAGTTCGAGGTGCTGCGCTCCACCGCGCGGGCGGCGTACGCCCGCGGGGACTGGCACGCGGCCAACGAGCAGCTGGAGCGGGCCCGCGAACTCGCCGACCTGCCCACCGAGGACCTGGACCTGCTGGGCAGCGCGTCGTGGTGGGTGGGGCGCGTGAGGGACTCGCTCGCGATCTCCGAGGAGGTCTACCACCGCTTCGAGGACGGCGGCGACCGTCCCCGCGCCGCCATGAAGGCCGTCAACCTGGGCCTGCTGTGGTTCATCCGCGGGGACCTGGTCATCGCGTCGGGCTGGGCGCACCGGGCCCGGCGGATCCTCGCGGACCTCCCGGAGGGACCCGAACGCGGCTACCTGCTCTACCTCGACGCCTCGATCGACATGGACTTCCACGACCTGGGGCCCACCCGCGCCGCCGCGGCCGAGCTGCGGGAGCTGGGTCGGCGGCTGCGCGCCCCGCAGCTGACGTCGCTGGGCCTGGTCCTTTCCGGGTTGTGCGACGTCCGCGACGGCGACGCCGCCTCCGGCTTCGCCCAGCTCGACGAGGCCATGCTGCCCGTCCTGGCGGGCCGGATGCCGCCCGAGTGGGCGGGCGACATCTACTGCACCGTGATCCACGCGTGCCACGACGTCGCCGACCTGGCCCGGATGCGCGCGTGGACCCGGGCCACGGAGCAGTGGTGCGAGCAGTTCCACGGCGAGGTGGTCTACTCCGGGATCTGCCGCATCCACCGGCTGCAGCTGTTGTGCGTCGAGGGTAGCTGGGATCGGGCGGAGCCGGCGATCGAACGCAGCGGCACGGAACTCATCGGCCGGAACAACTGGGTCGCCGGCGAGGCCTTCTACCAGTTGGGCGAGATCCGGCGCCTCCGGGGCGACGCCGGCGGGGCGCGGGCCGCGTACGCCCAGGCGACCGAGCTGGGCACCGAGCCGCAGCCCGGGGAGTCCCTGCTCCAGCGGGCCGAGGGCAGGAAGGACGACGCCTGGGCCGGTTTGTGCGCGGCCCTCGCCGGGCGCGACCGGCTGGCCTCGGCGCGGCTGCTCGGGTCCGCCGTCGACGTGGCGCTGGAGCTGGGCCTCGCCGACGAGGCCGAGCAGCTGTGCCGCGATCTCGAGGACACGGCCGCGGCGTTCGGCACCGCGGGCTTCCGGGCGTGGGCGGCACAGGCCCGGGCCTCCGTGCTGGTCTCCGGGGCCCGGTATTCCGAGGCGCTGCCGGTGCTGAGGGCGGCCGCCGCCGAATACCGGGGACTGCACGCCAGCTACGAGACGGCCCGGGTCTACGAGCTGCTGGCCCGCGCGCACCGGGGGCTGGGGGAGCGCGGCGCGGCCGCGGCGGACTCGGCGACGGCGCTGGCCATCTACCGCCGGCTCGGCGCCTTGCCGGACATCCGGCGGCTCGACGGCGGCGCCCTGCCCGGCGGTCTGACCGGGCGGGAGGCCGACGTCCTGGCGCTGATCGCCGGCGGCGCCAGCAACAAGGACACGGCCGAGGCGCTGTTCATCAGCCAGAAGACGGTGGGCCGGCACCTGGCCAACATCTTCGCCAAGATCGGCGTCTCCTCCCGGACCGCGGCCGCGGCCTGGGCGCACGAGCACGGCCTGCACCCGCAGCGGTAGCAACCCTCCGCGGCCGGCACGCCCCACCCCATCCCGAGGCGCCCTGCATCAAACGCGCCCTGCATCAAACGCGCCATGCCCGCCCGCGCGGATTGGGTCTTTCTCCCGATTCGCCGCCCGCCCGCGCTCCCTAGCGTTGAGGGTGAACGAACAACACAACATCCAGCCGAACCGAGACGGAAGGGAGAACGGCGATGGACATCGACCCGGCAGTGCTGGCGGGAAGCGTCTCCACCGTCGTCTTCATCGGCAGCGTGATGCCCATGCTCGCCAAGGCCGTGCGCACGCGGGACCTGGCTTCCTACAGTCTTGGCAACCTGCTGCTCGCCAATGTCGGCAACCTCGTCCATTCCGTGTACGTCTTCAGCCTGCCCGCGGGGCCGATCTGGGCCCTGCACGGCTTCCACCTCTCCACCACCGGCTTCATGTTGGCGATGTACGTGCGCCACCACACGCCGGCCCACCGAAAAGGACAAGAACATGACCACCGAAGCGACCACCACCGACCTGGCGACGACCGATCTGGATGCCGCCACCACGACGACCACCGGCGACGGGTTCGACGCTGACGCCGCGGCCGCCTTCGCCGGGCACTTCCTGGACATCCTGAACAAGTCGGCGATCGCGCTGTTGACCAGCGTGGGCCACCAAACCGGGCTATTCGAGTCGCTGGCGGAGCTGCCCGCGGCCACCAGCCGGCAGATCGCCGACGCCGGGGGCCTGGACGAGCGCTACGTGCGGGAATGGTTGGGCGGCATGGTCGTGGCCGGCGTCGTCCGCTACGACCCCACCGAACGCACGTACCTGCTCCCGCGCGAACACGCCGCCGTGCTGACGCGGGCCGCCGGACCGAACAACATGGCCCTGCTGATGCAGCACGTCTCGATGATGGGAGAGGTGGAGCAGAAGGTCATCGAGCGGTTCCGCAACGGCGGCGGCCTGTCCTACGCCGACTACCCGCTCTTCCACCGGAACATGGCCGAGACCAGCGCCGCGGTGAACGACGCGGCCCTGCTGGACGTGATCCTGCCGCTGGTGCCAGGGTTGCCCGGCCGCCTGGCCGCCGGGATCGACGTGTGCGACGTCGGCTGCGGCGCCGGGCACGCGGTGAACCTCATGGCGCGCGCGTATCCAGCGAGCCGGTTCACCGGCTACGACTTCTCCGAAGCCGCGATCGCCGAGGCGCGCGCCGAGGCCGCGCGGATGGGGCTCGCCAACGCGCGGTTCGAGGTGGTCGACGTGGCCCGGCTGGACGCCCGCGGGGCCTACGACGCCGTCATGGCGTTCGACGCGATCCACGACCAGGCGCACCCCGCAGCCGTGCTGCGGAACATCCACGACGCGCTGCGGCCGGACGGCGTCTTCCTCATGGTCGACATCAAGGCCTCCAGCAACGTGGAGGAGAACATCGGCCTCGCGTGGGGCAGCTACCTCTACGCGATCTCGACGTTCCACTGCATGAGCGTCTCGCTGGGGCTCGACGGCGACGGGCTGGGCACGGCGTGGGGCGTGGAGTTGGCGGGGCGGATGCTCGCCGAGGCGGGCTTCGGCGGCGTCGACGTCCGGGATGTGGAATCGGACCCGTTCAACGCGTACTTTGTCGCGCGGCGCTCCTGACCGGACGCACGGAACGCCGGGCGCACGCATCGCGTGCGCCCGGCGTTCCGGGTGGTTTGCGCTAGTTCTTCACGTACCCGTTGGGGTTGAGCACGTACTTGGTGGCCGCACCGGCGTCGAACTCGGCGTAGCCGCGCGGCGCGTCCTCGAGGCCGATGGCCTTGGCGTTGACCGCCTTGCCGATCTGGATCCGGTCGTGGAGGATCGCCATCATCAGCTGGCGGTTGTACTTCATGACCGGGCACTGGCCCGTGGTGAAGGACAGCGACTTGGCCCAGCCGGTGCCCAGCGAGATCGACAGCGAGCCGTGCTTCGCCGCGTCGTCGACCGCGCCCGGGTCGCCGGTGACGTAGAGCCCGGGGATGCCGAGCGCGCCGCCGGCGGCGGTGATCGACATCAGCGAGTTCAGCACGGTGGCCGGCGCCTCCTTGGCGTCCGATCCGTGGCCGTGGCCGCGGGCCTCGAAGCCCACCGCGTCGACGCCGCAGTCGACCTCCGGGACGCCGAGCAGCTGCTCGATCTGGTCCCCGGGGTCGCCCGCGCCGACGTTGATGGTTTCGCAGCCGAACGAGCGCGCCTGGGCCAGGCGCTCGTCGTTCAGGTCGCCGACGATCACGACGGCGGCGCCGAGGAGCTGCGCGCTGGCCGCCGCAGCCAGCCCGACCGGCCCCGCCCCGGCGATGTAGACCGTGGATCCGACGCCGACGCCCGCGGTGTACGCGCCGTGGAACCCGGTGGGCAGGATGTCGGAGAGCATGGTGAGGTCCATGATCTTCTCCAGCGCCTGGTCCCGGTCCGGGAACTTCAGCAGGTTCCAGTCCGCGTACGGCACCAGCACGTACTCGGCCTGGCCGCCGACCCAGCCGCCCATGTCCACGTAGCCGTACGCGGATCCCGGGCGGTCCGGGTTCACGTTCAGGCAGATGCCGGTCTTGCGCTCCTTGCAGTTGCGGCAGCGCCCGCAGGAGATGTTGAACGGCACCGAACAGATGTCGCCGACCTTGATGAATTCGACGTCGGGACCCACCTCGACCACCTCGCCGGTGATCTCGTGGCCCAGGACCAGGTCGGCCGGCGCGGTTGTCCGGCCGCGCACCATGTGCTGGTCGGACCCACAGATGTTCGTGGTGACCGTGCGGAGGATGACGCCGTGCGGGACCTTCCGGCCGACGTTGGCCGGGTTCACCCCCGGGCCGTCCTGGAGTTCGAAGGTGGGATAGGCGGTGTCGATGATCTCGACCTTGCCGGGACCCTTGTACGCGACAGCTTTGTTTCCTGACATGGATGGTGTCCTTTCAGTACTGCTCTTCGTGTCTTCGTGGTCGTGCGTGTTCGGTGGATCGCGTGGATGGTGGGTGGGCGGTCAACTCCTTTGTCTTCCGTGGTCCATCGTGGGGAAGCGCGTCCGGCGGCGGGCCCGGTGGGGCCCGCCGCCGGCGGGGGATCAGCGCACGTCGTCGTCGACCCAGTCCAGGGTCTTCGTGACGGCCTTCTTCCAGAGGCGGTACTGCCGGTCGCGCTCGTCGGATTCCATGGCGGGGCTCCAGCGCTTGCCCTCGCGCCAGTTCGCCACCACGTCCTCCTCGCCGTTCCAGAAGCCGACGGCGATGCCCGCGGCATACGCCGCGCCGAGCGCCGTGGTCTCCGCGACCTCGGGCCGCACGACGTCGACGTTGAGGATGTCCGCCTGGAACTGCATGAGGAGCTCGTTGGCGACCATGCCGCCGTCGACCCTCAGCTCGGTCAGGTCCACGCCCGAGTCGGCGTTCATCGCGTCCAGCACCTCGCGGGACTGGAACGCCGTCGCCTCCAGCGCCGCGCGCGCGATGTGGTTCTTGTTGACGAACCGGGTCAGGCCCACGAGCGCGCCGCGGGCGTCGGAGCGCCAGTGCGGGGCGAAGAGGCCGGAGAACGCGGGCACGAAGTAGGCGCCGCCGTTGTCCTCGACCTTGCGGGCGTAGTACTCGACGTCCTGGGACTCCTCGAACAGGTCCATGTTGTCGCGCAGCCACTGCACCAGCGAGCCGGTGACGGCGATCGAGCCCTCCAGCGCGTAGACCTGCGGGGCGTCGCCGATCTTGTAGCAGACCGTCGTGAGCAGGCCGTTCTTGCTGGCGACCGGCTCGGTGCCGGTGTTGAGCAGCATGAAGTTGCCGGTTCCGTAGGTGTTCTTCGCGGTGCCCTTCTCGAAGCACGCCTGCCCGAACGTCGCGGCCTGCTGGTCGCCCAGGATGCCGGCGATCGGCACGTCGGGCAGCATGCCGCGCTGCCGCCCGTGGCCGTAGACCTCGGAGGAGGAGCGGATCTCCGGGAGCATCGACATCGGGATGCGCATGTCCGCGGCGATGTCCTCGTTCCAGGTCAGCGAGTCGATGTTCATGAGCATCGTGCGCGAGGCGTTGGTGACGTCGGTGACGTGCACGCCGCCGTCCACGCCGCCGGTCATGTTCCACAGCACCCACGTGTCCGTGTTGCCGAACAGCAGGTCGCCGCGCTCGGCCGCCTCGCGGGCGCCGTCCACGTTGTCCAGGATCCAGGTGATCTTGGGTCCGGAGAAGTACGTCGCCAGCGGCAGCCCGACGCGCGACTTGTACTTGTCGGCCCCCTCGCTGCCGGCGAGCTCGTCGACGATCTTCTGGGTGCGGGTGTCCTGCCAGACGATCGCGTTGTAGACCGGCTTGCCGGTGGTCTTGTCCCACACCACCGCGGTCTCGCGCTGGTTGGTGATGCCGACGGCGGCGATGTCCGTGTAGGGGATGTTGCCGCGGCCCAGGGCGAGGCCCACGGCCTCGCGCACGTTGGTCCAGATCTGTTCCGGGTTGTGCTCCACCCATCCCGCGCGCGGGAAGATCTGGTCGTGCTCGATCTGGCCGACGGAGTGGATGGTTCCCTCGTGCGTGAAGACGATGGCCCGCGAGCTCGTGGTGCCCTGGTCGATCGCGAGGACGTACTTGGTGCTCATAGCTGTTCCCTATCCCTTGCTGTGGAAGTCGGTGGTGTGCAGGCCGCCGGTGCGGTCGCCGATACCGCGGGGACCGTCGGCGGGGACATCGATGCTGCGTGCGGGGTGGCGGCGCGGGCCGTCCGGGTGGCTCACGCCACCGCGGCGGCCACCAGGCCGCCCAGGACGCCGCCGATCAGCGGCCCGACGACCGGCACCCAGGCGTAGCCCCAGTCGCTGGAGCCCTTGCCCTTGATGGGCAGGATCGCGTGGATGATGCGGGGTCCGAGGTCGCGGGCCGGGTTGATGGCGTAGCCGGTGGGTCCGCCGAGGCTCAGGCCGATGCCGACAACGAGGAGCGCGACGGCGAGGGGGCCGAGCTCGTGGGGCGAGTTCCCCAGCTGGAGCACCACGAACACCAGCACGAAGGTGCCGAGGATCTCGGTGACCAGGTTCCAGCCGTAGGAGCGGATGGCCGGACCGGTGGAGAAGACGGCGAGCTTGGTCGCCGGATCGGCCTCCTCGTCGAAGTGCTTCTTGTAGGCGAGGTAGGCCAGGACCGCGCCGATCATCGCGCCGAGCAGTTCGCCGCCGAAGTAGACCATCGTGTTGGTGAAGTTCACCGGCACGCCCTCGACGAAGTTCTCCGAGCCATTGGCGATGATGCCGACCGTGACGGCCGGATTCAGGTGCGCCCCGGACTTCCAGGCCGCCCACACGCCGGCGAAGACGGCGAAACCCCAGCCGAAGGCTATGACGATCCAGCCGCTGTTGAAGCCCTTGTTCTTCGGCAGGACGACGTTGGCGACCACGCCCGCGCCGAGGAGGATCAGGAGCGCGGTCCCGATCACCTCCGAAATGAAGACCTGCCCTATGGTGACGTCCATATTTCCCCTTTTCTCGCGGACTGCGTCGTCCGCCCCTGCCCGTGGCCCCGTTGCCCCGGGTTCCAGCTGTTTCCGGCCGCGGCCGCCCCGTGGGACCGCCGCGGCCTGGGCTCAGGTCCCGACGGGACCGGCGGCCCCCGGCGAGTCCTCGGGCGATCCCGGCTTCAGGCCGCCCGTGGCCCCGGACCCCAGCGGCGCGAGCGGAGCGACGTCGTCGGCCGCGAGGCGCACGGCTTCGGCGGCGCCGTCGTCGGGCTCGCGCTCGGCCGCGGCCTCCGCCGCGGCCCGGGCCTCGTACGCGGCGACCTCGCGGCCGCGCGTCGCGTCGTCCCAGCCGAGGATGTCCGCCATCAGGCCGGAGATCTCCTCCAGCGCGGCGAGCCCGCGGTCGGCGATCTCGTAGTTCAGCCGCGTGCGGTGCAGCAGGACGTCCTCGAGGTGCAGCGCCCCCTCGTGGCTGGCCGCGTAGGCCACCTCCGCCCGCAGGTACGCCGGCGCGTGCTCGAGCGGCCGGGCCATCGACTCGTCCTCCTCGCACAGGTCGACGATGTCGGTGAGCAGCGAGCCGTAGCGGTGCAGCAGGTGGTCGACCATGGCGGGCGACCAGCCGTACCGCTGGGCGTAGCTGCGGCTCCAGTTGCGCTGGACCGCGAGGTTGACGGCGCCGAGGAGCGGCGTGTCGGCGGTGATCGACGGGCGGTCCTTCGCCTCGTCGCCCAGCGCGAAGTCCACGGCGTCCTTGGCCATGACGCGGTAGGTGGTGAGTTTGCCGCCCGCCGTCACGGTCAGCCCCGGCACGGGGGAGGCCGTGGTGTGCTCGCGGGAGACCTTCGCGGAGCTGGTGCCCGCCTTGGTCCCGGGCTGCAGGAGCGGGCGCAGGCCCGCCCACGTGCCGATGATGTCCTTGCGGGTGAGCGGGTTGGCCAGCACCTCGTTGGCGTGCTCGAGGACGTAGTCGATGTCCGCGGAGGTCGCGACGGGGTGCTGGAGCTGGTGCTCCCACGGGGTGTCCGTGGTCCCGATGACCCAGTACCGCGACCACGGGATGACGAAGAGGACGCTCTTCTCGGTCTGCAGGATCAGTCCGACCTCGCCGCGGATGCGGTCGCGCGGCACCACGATGTGGACGCCCTTGGAGGCGAGGACCCGCAGCCCGCCGGTGCCGCCGGCGAGGGCCTCCGTCTCCTCCGTCCAGACGCCCGTGGCGTTGATGACGTTCCGGGCGTGGACGCGGAACTCGTCGCCGGTCTCGAGGTCGCGCAGCCGCGCGCCGTCGACGCGCCCGGAGTGGTTCTTCGTCAGGTCGACCACCTGCGTGCGACTCGCGGCGTGGGCGCCGTGCGACGCCGCCGTGCGGATGAGCGTGGATACCAGGCGCGCGTCGTCGACCGAGGCATCCCAGTAGCGCACGGCGCCGATCGCGGCGTCGTGCCGCAGGTCGGGGAACACGCGCTCCATGCCGGCGCGCGTGAGGTGTCGGTGGAAGGGCAGTGACCGCTTGCCCGGCACGAGCGTGGCGAGAGTGTCGTAGAGGGCGACGCCCGCGCCGACGTAGCCGCGCTCCCAGACCCGGTGCTCGAGCGGGTAGAGGAAGGACACGGGGCGCACCAGGTGTGGCGCGAGCTTGGTGATGAGCTGGTCGCGCTCGGTCAGGGCCTCGTGGACCAGGTGGAAGTCGAGCATCTGCAGGTAGCGCAATCCGCCGTGGACCAGCTTGCTGGAGCGGCTGGACGTTCCGGAGGCCCAGTCCTGGGCCTCGACGACGGCGGTGGTGAGGCCGCGCGTGACGGCGTCGAGCGCCGTGCCGGCGCCGGTGACGCCGCCGCCGATGACGAGCACGTCGAGCGGGTCCGACGCCGAGGAGGCACGCATCGCGTGCAACGCCGCGTCGCGGGCCTGGGGAGTGAGACGTGAGGTGGGGGATGGCATCGTCGTCCTTCCGGTAAATGCTGGCTGTGTGTAACCTCACACCAATGGCACAAGCGCGCAACCCATCTGCACAAACGTGCACGGAGCCCGCGTTTGGGCCCCGCCCACCCACCCGGAACGGGAGCGTTGATGAGCGCCAGATACCGCGACGTGCTGCGCGCAGCATCCATGTACTACCTGCAGGACATGAAGATGGAGACGATCGCGCGGCATCTGCAGACGTCGCGGTCCACGGTGTCGCGGATGATCAAGGAGGCTCGGGATACGGGCATCGTCGAGATCTCGCTGCGCCCCGAGCACACTCGTGCACCCGGGCTCGGCCAGCGCATCCGCGACGCCTACGGGGTGGAGGCCTTCGTCGTTCCCGTGCTCGACTCCGATTCGCAATTCGACCGGCTGCACCAGGTCGCCCGGACCACGGCGCGGCTGGTGGGCACGTGGTTCGGATCGGAGATGGTCCTCGCGGTCGCGTGGGGGACGACGCTGGGCACCGTGGTCCCGTACCTGACGTCGAAGGAGACCCGCGGCAGCGTCGTCGTGCAGCTGAACGGCGCCGCGAACACCCGCACCAGCGGCGTCCACTACGCCGGTGACCTGATGATGGGCATCGCCCGGAACTTCGGGGCGCAGGTGCACTACTTCCCGGTCCCGGCGTTCTTCGACTACGCGGAGACCAAGGACGCCATGTGGCGCGAGCGCTCCGTGCGCCGCGTGGTGGAGCTGCAGCGCAAGGCGGACATCGCGCTGTTCTCCGTGGGCGCCCTGCGCGGCGAGCTGCCCAGCCACGTCTACTCGGCGGGCTACCTCGAGGCCGACGACATCGCGCGCCTCGACGCCGAGGGCGCGGTGGGCGACGTCTGCACGGTGTTCCTGCGCGAGGACGGTAGCTACGGGGACATCGAGATCAACCGCCGCGCGACCGGCCCGACGCCGGCGCAGCTGCGCCGGATCCCGCGCCGCGTGTGCGCGGTCGCCGGGGACAACAAGGTGGTGCCGCTCATCGCGGCTCTCCGGGCCGGCACCATCACGCACCTGATCCTCGACGAGCTCACGGCGGCGCGGCTGCTGGACCAATAGCGCACCACGGGCTGGTCGGCCTATCGAGACCGCGCCCGCACTCGCCGGTCGAGCTTGTCGAGACCCTGCCTGACGCTGGTCGAGCTTGTCGAGACCCGCCCGCCTACCACGCCGCCGCCTCGTCGACGAGTCGCGTGACCCTCGCGGCCCGCGCCGTCAGTTCGCCGAGGTCCCCGCCCCGGAAGGCGTCGCCGATCAGCGGGCCTCCCAGGCTCACGGACGTCCTCGGGGAGATCACAGACGAGCCCATCGCCACGCTGCTCACGCCCGGCGTGCAGCTCGGCTTCGGGAACTTCTACCTCGGCGTCGCGCAGGGGGCGCTGGCCTAGGGGCGCGAGTTGCTGCTGGCGCGCAGGAACGCCTGGTTCCTTTCCACGGCGGAGACGTACGCCCACGACGTCGTGTTCCAGCGGACGCTCGGCGAGCTCAGGGCGCGCACGGCCGCCGTCGAGGCCCTTGCCGAGAAGCTCAACCGGCGCTTCGACGCCGAGGTGGCGCGCTCGTCGACGCTGACCGCGGCGCAGCGCGGCGACTTCGCCGTGGCCATCGCGGAGCTGAAGGTCGTCGCCACGGAGGTCGGCGTGGAGGTCGCCAACCGGATCTACGAGGTCACCGGCGCCAGTTCCGCGAGCAACGCCGTGGGTTTGGACCGCTATTGGCGTAATGTTCGCACGCACACCCTCCACGACCCCGTGGACTACAAGAAGATCGAAGTCGGAGCGTATTTCCTGCACGGGGAACTGCAGCCGCTGTCGCTGTATACATGACGCGGACGGCCGCGGGCGGGCACCCTCGACACCGTGCCCGCGGCCTGCGGCCGGTAGCCTAGACAGCTGAACTTGCCGCCACTGCCGCCCCCCGGCAGCGCGCGGCGGCTTCACGCACCGGATCCGGGGCCGCGAAAACGGCCCCGGATCCCGCGCGTCCGGCGCCGGATTATGGCCGCCAACTCCCTGTCCCCGACATCAGGAACCGACCCATGCAGAAAACCCTGCGCAAGCTCACCGCCCTTTTCGCCGTCCTGACGCTCGCCGTCGGCCTGACCGCCGGCGCCGGCATGGTTGCCGCCCAGCCGGCCGACGCCGCGACCGCCACTCTCGCCCAATGGAACAAGATCGCGAAGTGCGAGAGCGGCGGCCGCTGGTCCATCAACACCGGCAACGGCTACTACGGTGGCCTGCAGTTCAACCTCGGCACCTGGAAGGCCTACGGCGGCAAGGGCTTCCCGCACCGCGCGTCGAAGTCGAAGCAGATCAAGATTGCCAAGAAGGTCCTCGCCAGGCAGGGCTGGGGCGCCTGGCCCTCCTGCTCGCGCAAGCTCGGGTACCGCTAACCCGCCGGCGGCCGTCCAGCCGGCGGCCGTCCTCTTGGCGGCCGCGGCGACACCACGGACAACGCCCCGCGGGATCATCCCGCGGGGCGTTCCCCTGCCGTCCGCGATCCCTACGCGAGGTCCGTCCGCGAGCTTTCCTTGGTCACCAGCACCGCCACGGTTCCGGCCAGCATGACGGCCGCCCAGAACCCCGCGACCAGCACGATGCTGCCCCCTCCGAGGATCAGCAGCCCGGTGGCGATCATCGGCGTGAAGCCGGCCCCGAGCGTCGAGGCGCCCTGGTAGGCGAGCGAGGCGCCGGTGTAGCGCACGCTCGTCGGGAACTGCTCGGCGACGAACGCGCCGATGGGTCCGTAGAGCATGCCCTGGATGACGCCCTGGCCCACGATCAGCGCGACGGCGAACCCCCAGAGCGTCCCGTTGTTCAGCAGGGTCAGCAGCGGGTAGGCGAACACGATGCCCAGCACGCCGCCGATCACCAGCATCCGGCGGCGTCCCACGCGGTCGCTCATTCGGGCCGCCCACAGCGTCATGACCAGGGTGAGCACGGCGCCGACGGCCTTCCAGTTCAGGACCCCGGTGCGGTCCGCGCCGGCCTCCACCGCGATCGAGACACCCCAGACGGTCAGCAGGCCCTGGCAGCAGTAGAAGCTCATGGTCGCCACGAGGGCCAGCACCACGGCACGGGGGTGGTGCCGCAGCACCTCCACGAGGGGGATCTTCCGCTTCTCGCTGGCCGTCTCCAGCTGCCGGAAGAGCGGCGTCTCGGACACCTTCAGCCGGATGACGAGGCCGACGACAATCAGCGCGGCGCTGAGCAGGAACGGGATGCGCCAGCCCCAGACCAGGAAGTCGTCGCCGGTCGCGGCGGAGACCGCCGAGACCACGAGGGTCGCCAGGAGCGCCCCGGCCGGCCCGCCGGCATTGGCGAACGACGTCGCGAAGCCGCGCTGCTTCTTCGGGGCGTGTTCGAGGGCCATGAGGGCGGCCCCGCCCCATTCCCCGCCGACGGCGATGCCCTGGACCACGCGCAGGACCACGAGGATCACCGGCGCGGCGATGCCGATCTGCGCCGTCGTCGGGAGCATGCCGATGAGCATGGTGGCCACGCCCATCATCATCATGGACAGCACCAGCATCTTCTTGCGGCCGATGCGGTCCCCGTAGTGCCCGAAGACGACCCCGCCGAGCGGGCGGGCGACGTAGCCGACGGCGAGCGTCGCGAAGGAGGCGAAGATCGCGGTCGCGGGGTCGAGGTTCGCGAAGAACACCTTGTTGAAGACGATCGAGGCGGCCGTCGCGTAGAGGATGAAGTCGTAGTACTCGATCGCGCTGCCCACGAAGCTGGAGGCGAGGATCCGCCGCATCTCGGTGGTCCTCAGGGACTCCTGCAGGTGCGGCGTCGTCGGGACGGCCTCCGCCGGGGTGCCCGCGGGCGGCGAATCGAGCCGGGGGTTCGGGGTCATGATTCCTCCTTGAATCAGTATGGGACTAGACGGGGATGCGGTCTGCGGCCGGGCGCAGTTCGATGACGTCGAGGTCGTCCGGCACGTGGAAGCCGCCGTCGAAGTGGTCCGCCGCCTGCCGCCACACGGCGTCGGGGGCGGTGCCGGGCACCAGGTGGTGGAGCGCCAGCTGCCGCGCCCCGGCCTCGCGGGCGACGCGCGCCGCGTCGACGACGCTGGTGTGCGACTTGTAGTGGTGGTCGCGGGCGGCCCGGGACCCCTCGTCCGTCTTGGACCCGTACATCTCCTCGATGAAGCCGAAGTCGATGGCCTCGTGGAGCAGCAGGTCGGTGTCGCGCGCCAGCCGGACCATGTTGGGCGTGTACGCGGTGTCCCCGGAGAAGGTGACGGACCCTTCGGCGGTGTCGAAGCGCAGCCCGAACGCCGGGGCCACGGGCGGGTGCTCCACGAGGATCGCGGAGACGGTGACGACGTCGTCCCGGAAGATGACGAACGGCTCCATGTCCGGCGTCGGGTTCTGGTTGGCGTCGTAGCCGATGCCCTCCGGCAGCCGGATGTCGGAGGCCTCGAAGAGCTCGAACGGGCTGGGGCGCAGGCTGTCGATGATGCGGTCGTTGAGGTCGGTCGCGTGGGCCCTCATGAGCAGCTCGAACATCTTCGCGGTCCCCGGCGTCGGGCACTCCGGGGCCAGCGGCGTCGGCGGGACGACGGCGCGCGGCGAGGCGTGCGGCAGCTTGCCGCGGTCTCCGGGGCCGATGATCCGCACGGGGTCCCCGCGGCGCTCGCCGAGCTCGTAGAGGCCGAAGATCGCCAGGCTCGCCAGGTCGACCGTGTGGTCCGAGTGCAGGTGCGTGAGGAAGATGCCGCGCAGGTCGCGCATCCGCAGCCCCGCCTCGTTGATGCGCCGGCCGACGCCGTGGCCGCAGTCGACGAGGTAGAAGTTCTCGCCCACCACGACGGCGGTCGCGATGCCGGTGCGGCGGTGGGCCGAGCCGGACTTCCACCAGCGGGGGCCGCCGGCGGTGCCGAGGGTGACGATGCGGGGGCGGAGTTCGCCGGGCGCGGATGCGGTGGTCATGGTGCTCCTTCGCACGTTCGGGTCCGGGGGACCGGAGGGGTGACTTGATCCAGTGTGTCCCGCGCCACATACTCTGAATAGTCAATTGATCCGATGCCGACCATCAAGGAAACTGATGTCCGAAATCACGCTGCGGCAGCTGCAGTACTACGTGTCCGTGATCGACCACGGCTCGGTGACGGCGGCCGCGGCGGCCTGCCACATCTCCCAGGCCGCGGCGTCGATGGCGGTGGGCCAGCTGGAGAAGGCGGTGGGCGCGGACCTGCTCATCCGCACCCGGTCGAAGAAGGTGGTCCCCACGCCGGCCGGCCTCGGGTTCGCGGCGCATGCCCGCGCGATCCTCGAGCGCGTGGCCGAGGCGTCCGACGCCGTCTCCGAGAGCCTGGCCGAGATGCGCGGTGCGCTGCGGATCGGCTGCAGCCACACGCTGTCGCCCCGGCTGGTGCCGGCGCTGGTGGACCACTTCGTGTCCAACCACCCGCTGGTGGACGTCGGCTTCCGGGAGGCGGCGCCGTCGGCCCTGCAGGACGACGTGCGCAACGGGCGCCTGGACATGGCGCTGGTGTACGAGCAGCAGTCCGACGACGACCTGGAGCGCGTGCGCATCGCGACGGTGCGCCTCCACGTGGTGCTGCCCGCCGGGCACGCGCTGGCGGGCCGATCCTCGATCGGTCTGGCGGAGATCGCGGAGGAGCCGGCGATCCTGCTGGACATCCCGCCGACGGTCGAGCGGCTGACCGCGGTGATGCGCTCGGCCGGGTTGGAGCCGCGGATCCGCTGGACCAGCGGCAATATGGAGACCATCCGCTCGATGGTCGCGCGCGGGCTGGGCTACTCCTTCGTGAATAGCCCGCCCGCGACCGGCAGCACGTACGAGGGCGGCGAGGTGGTGTTCATTCCCGTGGCGGACCGGACCGCGGCGAACGCCATCGTGGCCATGCTGCCGCCGGGCCAGCGCGCGCCGCGGCGGGTTGGCGCGGCGATCGAGTTCCTGCGCGAGACCGAGCGGGATTGTAGGGTCGTGGCATGAGCGCACCGACGACGACGCCGTCCCTGACGTACCTGACCACCGTGAAGGTGAAGGTCGGTGCGCCGATCGAGGTGGGGGAGACGTCCGAGGGCTTCCGCCGCGTCATCCCGATCGTCGGCGGGACGGTCGAGGGCCCCGAACTGCGGGGATCCGTGCTGCCGGTCGGGGCGGACTTCCAGCTCCTGAAGTCGGACACGCTGACCGAGCTCGAGGCCAAGTACGTCATCGAGACCGACGACGGCGAGAAGATCTACGTCTCCAACGTCGGGCTGCGCGCGGGCTCCGCCGAGGACATCGCCGCGCTGGTCCGCGGGGAGGCCGTGGACCCGGACCGCATCTACTTCCGGTGCGTGCCGCGCATGGTGTCCGGGGGCCGTTGGGCCTGGCTCGGCTCGCGGGTCCTCGTGGGGACCGGGGTGCGGCATCCGGACGCGGTGCACCTGGAGTTCTTCGTCGTCGAGTAGGTGCGGCAGCCGCGGGCACGCGTCCCGGGGGTCCTGATCCGGCGGGCCGCAGACCCTCCCGGGCGGAAATGTGAGACTCAGTCCATTGACGTGGCACTCAGTCTCACGCCATGCTGGCATGACGCACATCACGTCCCGAGGAGCCCCCATGTTCGCCACCCTGTCCGTCGCCGCGATCCTGGCCGAGTCGGCCCGCCGCTACGCCGAGCACCCCGCCGTGACCCTGAACGGGGAATCGGTGAGCTACGCGCAGCTGTGGGAGCAGACGCGCGCCTACGCCGGGGCCCTGTCCGCGCAGGGGGTCGGCGAGGATTCCCGCGTCGCGATCCTCATGCCCAACGTCACCGACTTCGCGCGCACCTACTACGCCGTCCTGGCCCTCGGCGGCACCGTGGTCCCGGTCCACGCGCTGCTCAAGCGCCACGAGATCGAGTACGTCCTGTCCGACGCCGGCGCCACCCTCCTGGTCTGTGCCGCGCCGCTGCTCGCCGAGGGCCAGCCCGCCGCCGAGGCGGCGGGGGCCGGGATCGTCACGGTCCTCGCCCCCGAGGGACACGCGCTGCCCCGGCTCGAGGACCTCGCCGCCGCGGCCGAGCCGATCACCGGCTACGTGCCCCGCCAACCGGACGACATCGCCACGATCCTCTACACCTCCGGCACCACCGGGAAGCCCAAGGGCGCGCTCGGCACGCACCTGGCCCTCGTGGAGCAGGTCAACGTCCTGCTGACCAGCACCTTCGACATCCGGGAGCGGGACCGCATCTTCGGCGGGCTCCCCCTGTTCCACACGTTCGGGCAGACCGTGGTCCTGAACACCGGGCTGCGGGCCGGCGCGGAGGTGGTCCTGCTGCCCAAGTTCACCCCGGACGCCGCGCTGGACCTGGTCGAGGCCGGGATCGACATCTTCTGCGCGGTGCCGACGATGTACGTGGGGCTGCTGGCGGGGCTACGCCAGCGCGGGGCGTCGGC
Source organism: Arthrobacter halodurans (assembly GCF_041877255.1). Taxonomy (NCBI): domain Bacteria; kingdom Bacillati; phylum Actinomycetota; class Actinomycetes; order Micrococcales; family Micrococcaceae; genus Arthrobacter; species Arthrobacter halodurans. Next base: position 65,213 of record NZ_JBHDLJ010000017.1, on the reverse strand, counting down.
GAAGTCCGGCGGCCTGCGCTACGCGATCTCGGGCGGTTCCGCCCTGACGCTCGCCGTGCTCAACGACTTCGAGGAGGCCTTCGGCGCGCGGATCTACGAGGGCTACGGGCTGACCGAGACCTCCCCGGTGGCATGCTTCAACCACGTCGGCCGCGAGCCCGTGCCCGGCACCGTGGGACAGGCGATCTGGGGCGTCGACGTCGAGATCGCCCGGCCCGAGCTGCCGGACGCCATCGAGCTGCTGCCCACGGGCGAGCTGGGCGAGATCGTCATCCGCGGGCACAACCTGTTCTCCGGCTACCTCAACCGGCCGGACGCCACGGCCGAGGCCATCGTCGACGGCTGGTTCCGTTCCGGGGACCTCGGCACCAAGGACGAGGACGGCTATATCCGGATCCTGGACCGGAAGAAGGACATGATCCTGCGCAACGGCTACAACGTCTACCCGCGGGAGGTCGAGGAGGTGCTCGTGGGGCACCCCGACGTCGCGAACGCCGCGGTGTTCGGCGTCCCCGACGACGTGCACGGCGAGGAGATCGCGGCCGCGGTCTCGCTGGCCCCCGGCAGCGGCCTCACCGCGGACGAGCTGCGCGCCTACGCGGAGGAGCGGCTCGCGTCCTACAAGTTCCCGCGCCTGATCCAGATTGTCGAGGAGTTCCCGATGGGCCCGAGCGGCAAGATCCTCAAGCGCGAGCTCGTGGCCGGCTACCGGCGGGACTGACCCGCCGGTCCGGCGTCCGCGGGCGCGAGTGCCGGCCGGGCCCCGGCGTCGTCGTGCCGTCGCCCGCCCCGTCGCCCGCGGATGTCAGCGCCAGCCGAGCCCCGGCGCCACGTGCGTCAGGATCGACTCGATGACGTGGGCGTTGTAGTCGACGCCGAGCTGGTTCGGGACCGTGAGCAGCAGGGTGTCGGCCGCGGCGATGGCCTCGTCCTCCGCGAGCTTCGCGATCAGCTCGTCCGGGGCGCCCGCGTAGGACCGGCCGAAGACCGCGCGGGTCTTCTCGTCGATATTGCCCACCTGGTCCGAGCTGTAGCGGTCGCGGCCGAAGTACTGCCAGTCGCGCTCGTCCGTGAGCGCGAAGATGCTCCTGCTGACGGAGACGCGGGGCTCGCGCTGGTGCCCCGCCTCCTTCCAGGCCTGCCGGTAGAGCTCGATCTGCTCGGCCTGCTGGACGTGGAAGGGCTTGCCGCTCTCGTCGTCCTTGAGCGTGGAGCTCTGCAGGTTCATGCCGAGCTTCGCCGCCCAGACCGCCGTCGCGTTGGAGCCGGAGCCCCACCAGATGCGCTCGCGCAGACCCTCGGAGTGCGGCTCCACGCGGAGCAGGCCCGGCGGGTTCGGGAACATCGGGCGCGGGCTCGGCTGCGCGAAGCCCTCGCCCTTGAGCACCTCGAGCAGGCGTTCGGTGTGCCGGCGGCCCATGTCGGCGTCGGACTCGCCCTCGGCGGGGGAGAAGCCGAAATGGCGCCACCCGTCGACGACCTGTTCCGGCGAGCCCCGGCTGATGCCGAGCTGCAGCCGGCCGCCCGAGATCAGGTCGGCCGAGCCGGCGTCCTCCGCCATGTAGAGCGGGTTCTCGTAGCGCATGTCGATCACGCCGGTGCCGATCTCGATCCGGCTGGTCCGCGCGCCGATGGCGGCGAGCAGCGGGAACGGGGAGGCGTATTGCTGCGCGAAGTGGTGGACGCGGAAGTAGGCGCCGTCCGCGCCGAGCTCCTCGGCAGCGACCGCGAGGTCGATCGCCTGTAGCAGAGCGTCCGACGCGCTGCGCGTGCCGGACTGCGGGTGGTCGGTCCAGTGGCCGAAGGACAGGAATCCGATGCTCTTCACACCGGGGCCAACACGACGGCGGGGCCGCCTATTCCACGCGCAGGCCGGTCGGCATGGGCTTCCTCAGCGGCGCGCGGCCGCACGGGTTGCCGTGGACACGGTGTATTCTCGCCGTGCGTTGTTCCCGCGCCTCTCTGCCAGCTTCTTGACCACGAGGTAAGGAACCCAGCAGAAGGGTTGGAACACGAGGGTCGCGAGGAAGAAGGCTGCGCCGACGCCCTGCTCCGCCGCGGACAGCTCCACGCTCCCGATCAGCACCATGATGCCCGTCGCCAAGGCCCCTGCCGAATAGATGAAAATGTAGGGCCAGCGGAGCCGACTGCGGAGAAGGTGGAAGAACAGGAGGCCGAAGAGGACGACGGCGGCGATGCCCGGCGTCGCGTTGGTGGGATCCAGCGCGCCCTGGCGGGCCGGGAACGCGAGCAAGAAGGGCACCATGCCCAGCCAAACGAACACCAGCCCTTGGGAGATCCACTTTGTGAGTGGGTGCTTGGACCGGGCGTCCTTGAGGGCCGGGTCGAGTGCCTCCTCCTCCGCGCGGTGCGTTTCCTGAAGCGCCAGCCACGCGGTGCCCAGCGCCTCCTTATCGGCCAGCCACCCGTTGGAGAACCGGTAGGGGAGCAGGTCGCGGGCCCCGTCCAGGTCCGCGAGCCGCCCGGCGTCGTCCAGGATCTGCGTATCGTGCCGGAAGAGGATCCGTGCGGTGTACCGCAGCGGGATCCCCCGGGCGGCCACATGGGCGAGCCACCGGTCCACGCCGGGGGTGGCGTGCGAGGGGAACGGCACGCTCAGAAGGTTTCGCCAGCCCCGGTCGCGGTAGCGCACGTAGAGGATAGGCGCCGTCTCGTTGGCGGGTATGCCGTACCTGTTCCTGGTTTGTCGCACGAGGCAGAAGGAGACGACGACGGACGTCACGGATCCCAGGTCGACGACGCGTCGGCGGGGTGCGTCGTCGGTCGGGATCCGAGCGCCCTTCCCCAAGGGGTTGGGCCATTCCGCCGACTCGATCCGGTCCGCGAAGAGGACGAACTCCGGCAGGTGGGCATAGTGCCAGCGCAGCTTGCGGGCATGACCGGCGGTCTTCACCGCGATCCAGCCGCCGAGTGGCACCAGGACGAGCGGCACCAGCATCCACACTTGCGGGTGGGCGACCAGGAGCGCGATCGGGCCGATGGCCAAGGCGACTCCGGCGAGGATCCCCACGCCCATGGCCATGGCGAGGAACGTTCGCCAGAAGGCGTCGGGGCGGATGCCGACGTTCGCGTGCACAATGCCCTGCTGTTCCATGTTCCCCACCGTCGAAGTCTGGCACCGCATTCGCGCTGCCCCAAGTCATCCTACGGTTTGGTGCGCGGCGCGACGGCTGACGGCGCGACGGCGCGCGACGTCACGCTCCGGCGCGAGCAGCTTCCCGGGTCGAGGATGCCGAGGGGTCGAACAGTGACTTGATCCGGCGCTGGAGCCGGGGCTCCGCCGTCCGAAAGCCCGTGGGAACGCTGGCTAGCCGTCGGCGGTGTCTTCCGTCTTCATGCGTCGGTGGCCGAGTATGAGCACCGCGGTCGTCACCGCAGTCGAGAGCGCGAAAGCCACCCACAGCCCCACGGTCAGGAGCGCGGCACCAGCAAGGGCTCCGAGAAGGATCAGAGTCACGGCCAGGACGCGCCTCACCCAAGGCTGGTCGGTGCCGGCACCGAACCGGGACTCCGCGGCCAAGGCCGTGAGCGTTGACGTGACGACGACGGTCGTGACATCGGCCACCTTGACCTTTCGCGCCGCGGCGGCCTGCGCGCCCATGACAAACCCCAGGACCGCGGCGGCCGCCTCGGTCTTGTAGGGGAAGACCGTCGCCCCGAATACCAGGAACGCGAGGCCCTCGAGCGCCAGACAGATGGCGACCGTGGCGAAGATGACGGTCGTGGCGGGGCTCCACCCGTCGGGGCTTCCGCGGAGCCTCCGACCGGCAAGCATGGCGCCCAGGAAGAACATCAGCAGAGCCACGAGTGGCCCCACCACGGGCAAGTCCGTTGCCCCGGTCATAGCCATCCCGAGAATGACGACGTTCCCGGTCATGTTTCCCGTGAAGACCCGGTCCAGGGCGAGGAACCCGATGGCGTCGACTATTCCGGTCGAGAAGGTCAGTGCGAGCATCAGCGCGGTGTGCAGTTGGGGCGTACCGATCCGGCGAGGCCTTACGCGGCGGGCCGGGGAGGGAGCCGATTCCTTGACGGATGCCGGGTGCGAGGTCATCGGCCCACCGCGTAACCCTGCATGCCGCGGGCATTGGCGGCAGCGCGGAGGACCCCAGTTCGAGGGTCCCGGGAAACCGCGCACATGCGCCCGATTTCCCAATCGCCCGCGCGGCCCACGATGTGCCCCTTGGCTTCGAGTCCCGCGATGGTCTTCTCCCCGGCGCGCGCCTCGATGACGATGACCCCGATCTGGCGCTCGTGGGGGTAGAAGGAACTCGGGAAATGGGTGCTGTGGAAGGCGGGGGCGTCGATGGCCTCTTGGAGGTTCAGGCCTCCCCGTACATGGTTGAGGAAGAACTGCAGCTGCCATTGGTCCTGCTGATCCCCGCCGGGGGAACCGAAGGCCATGACGGGCTCGCCGTCTTTGAGGACCATGGTCGGGGACAATGTGGTTCGGGGTCGTTTGCCCGGTGCGAGTGTGTTGGGCAGCCCGGACTCGAGCCATGCCATCTGCAGCCGGGTGCCGAGGGGGAAGCCCAGTTCGGGGATGACGGGCGAGGAGTGGAGCCAGCCACCGCTGGGCATGGCCGAGACCATGTTGCCCCATCGATCGACCACGTCGACGTGGACCGTGTCTGTCCTGGCTTCGCCGTTGGGTTTGGGGCCGGAGTCCAGGAGGGCCGCAACGGCGTTGGGTTCACCGACCCCGCTGAGCCCGCTGGGGTCGAAGTCCCCGGCAACCTGGAGATCCGGCAGGACGGGCTGGCGTTGGTCGGGCCGCCCCGGACGGATGTCCATTGAGGCCGTGGAGGTGATGAGTTGGCGCCGTTCGTCCGCGTAGTCTGCGGAGAGGAGCGTCTCCCCGGGAACGTCGTTCGTATCCCCGTACCAGGCCTCCCTGTCGGCGAAGGCGAGCTTGCCGGCCTCGATCATGTTGTGTGTGCCGTCGATGGTTCCCGGTTTGGCGTGCAGTCCGGACAGCAGGGCGAGCTGTTGGAGCAGGACGGGCCCTTGGCTCCAGAAGCCGGGTTTGCACACCGTGTATCCCTCGAAATCAAGGCTGACGGGCTCTTCGTAATGGGGACGCCAGTTCCGGAGATCCTCCGATGTCAGGAACCCGGAGTGGGCGGTCCCGGTCGAGTCGTGCCAAGGGGTCCGAGCAAAGCTTTCCATCTCCCGGGCCACGAATCCGTCGGTCCACTCCCGGATCGCCGCGTCGAGGGCCGCCGTCCGGGTGGCGCCTTGGGCCAACGCGTCGGTTTCGGCGGCCATGAGGCGGCGGTAGGTCCTGGCCAGTGCCGTGTTCACGAGCAGTTGGCCTTCGACCGGGACCTTGTCGTCGGGAAGGTACACGTCCGCGGAGGGCGGCCAGTGCTTACGGAACAGCGGGGCCATGCGTTCGATGTATTCGACGACTTTCGCGGAGGCTGGGTAGCCGTTCGCAGCGTAGTCCGCGGCGGCTTCGAGGGCCTCGTTGAGGCTCAGCGTTCCCTCGTCGCGCAGGATGGTCATCCAGCCGAGCGTTGCGCCGGGGATCGCGGCCGCCAGGAGCCCGGTGCCGGGGACCATGTCGATGCCGAGGTCCCGGAACGCTTCGGGGGACGCGGCGGCGGGCGCGGGGCCCTGGGCACAGAGGACCCGGGGGCGCTTGTCGTCGGCGCGGGCGAAGATCAGGGGCATGTCGCCGCCCGGGCCGTTCTGGTGTGGTTCAACGACTTGGAGCGTGAATGCGGCCGCGGCGGCCGCGTCGACGGCGTTTCCGCCGCGTTCGAGAACCCCCATCCCCACCTGGGATGCGAGCCAATGCGTCGAGGAGACCATGCCGAACGTGCCGGCGAGTTCCGGGCGTGTTGAGAACTTCACTGATGTGCCTTTCGGGCCAAGGGGTGCAGGTTGATCGTTACAGCGACAGGAGCTCGTTGACGGCGAGGGCCAGGAACATGGCAAGGCCGAGGACCAGTGCCGAGTTCATGGCGATGCCATTGCGGTGGGCCTTGTCGAGGGTTTTCGTGTTCATCATCCACAGCAGGCCCGCGATCAGCACCGGCATGAGCAGCGCGCCGAGGGCGGCGTAGATCAGCACCAGCAGGACGGGCTCGTCGAGGAAGAGCATGCCCAGCGGGGGGATGCACATCCAGAGGATGTAGGCGCGGAAGGGGCGGGAGCGGGCCGCGTTTTCGTCGCGTTCGTTGCTCGTTCCGCGGAAGATGTTGAAGATGTCGTTGAAGACGTTGGCCAAGGCGTTGTAGCCGCCGATCAGCGAGCTGTAGACCGCGGAGAACATTCCGATGAGCAGTAGCCACTTGGCCGGCTCCCCGAACTTCTCGGCGAAGGGTTGCGCGAGTTCCTTCAGGTCGGTGAGGCCGCCGACCTGGGTGCCCTGTCCTTGGAGGAATGCCGCGCCGACCACCATCATGGCGAGCATGAAGATGAACGTCATGCCGTAGCCGATGAAGAGGTCCAGGCGCATGGTCTTGATCCACGTGGGTCCGTTCCATCCGCGGTCGCGCAACCAGTATCCGTAGGACAACAGGCCGATGGACATGCCCACGCCGCCCATGACGCCCAGGACGTAGAAAGTGCCGTTCTCCGGAACCGTGGGGGTGAATCCCGTGGCCAGCAGGTTCAGGTCCGGTGCCGTCAGGACGGCGGCTCCGACGATCGAGAAGAACATGACGGCAACGAAGACCGCCATGATCTTCTCAAAGGAGGCGTACTTTCCGATCCAGAGGACGCCTAGCCCGATCAGAACGGCGACGATCGCTCCGACTTTGACGCCGATGGCGGGGAACATGGCGTTGATCGTCAGGCCTAGGGCGCCGGCGATGGCGGCGCCGTAGAAGAATCCGAGGATCACCGAGTAGATGCCGAAGTACGCCGTGAAGCCCTTGCTCAACCGGTGGAAGCCGCGAAGGGGACTGATGCCGGTCGCGAGCGACCAGCGTCCGATGCATTCGGTGACGATGAACTTGATGAAGCACCCGACAACCACGGCCCAGGCCAGGGACAGACCGTACTGGGCGCCGGAGTTCAGGGAGGCGATCAGGTCGCCTGCGCCGACTCCGGCCGCGGCGACGATGAAGCCGGGTCCCGCGACACCCATGATCCGGCGGAGGCGGGTTTGCTTTTGCGTGCCGGCGTCCAGCTGCGCGGCTTGTGCTCTGGTGTCCATGTGAGTCCTTGTGTGAGGTGGATCATCATTGGTTCAATGGTCTGACCAATATGCCATGGCTAAACTTGGAGATCAAGACGCGTTTCAGAGAGGACCGGTCATGGTCAATTGGACATCCGTGGGACACGAATGGGTCTCGCTGGGTGGGAGCCTCGCGGCCGAGCTGGAATTGATGATCGCCCGAGGCGAGCTACCCACGGGCGAGAAGATCCCCCCGGAGCGTGAGTTGGCCACGATGCTGGGCGTGTCGCGGGCGACGTTGAGGGAGGCCTTGCTGGAACTGGAGATCCGGGGCCTGCTCAGTCGCCGGCCGGGGCGCGGAACCGTGGTCCAGGCGACGACGCCGGACAGGCACGCAGCGAGACTGTCCGAAGCGTTGCGGGCCGCCCGGGCGGATTTCGCTCAGGTCATGGAACTGCGCAGCACCGTCGAACCCGCGGTGGCGGCACTGGCGGCGGGCAAGACGACGCCCGAGGACATCGTCAGGCTTCAAGCACTCCTCGAGGCGGCGGACGGGGAAAACAACGCCACGCGGCTGCTGGAGCTCGATGTTGAGTTCCACGTGGCCATCGCCGACATCGCCCGCAATCCCCTGGTGTCGGATCTGATACGGATGGTCAGCGACTGGGCGAGTTCGTCGCGACGGCTGGGATTTCAGGGCCCCAGTCGGACGAAGGCTTCGGCGGCCGGGCATGCGAAGATCCTTGCGGCCCTGCGATCCGGCGACTCCGCCAAGGCCGCCGCCGCGATGCGCGAGCACCTCGGATGCATCGAGGACACGATTTCAGACGCGACCTAACCGCAAATTCCCGCGGCAATGTCTTATGCGCCGTTATCGGCGTTAGACGAGTCCCAATGATCGAATGCTTGACTGTGACGGACCGATCTATCGCATCGGTCCCAACCGCCCACAGCACTGCACTGTCCTCACACGATGCATGCTCGCGCAGCGAAATTAGCGGTAAAGCTTCCCGCTCAGGGGTATTTCGGGTACCTCCTCCGATGCTTCGTAGAGGACTTCAATATCTAGAAGCGGATCCTCATGACGGGCGTGGTCATGGAGACGGGCCGCGTCGAACTTCTTGCGGCGGGGGTGGTTGTCCAAGACACACAGGTAGGCCTTCGGACGAGCAATCCCGTCGTATTCGTGGCGGTGTTCATGCAGTAACAGCCGGAGCTTGTCGATGTCGCGCTTGACTTCCGGGTAGTCCAAACCGTTCGTTTGGGTTGCCGCGACCTTCAGTTCTGAGATGACGGCGAGCTGGTTGAGCAGGCCGAGCCCGCTGCCATCCACTGCCTTGGCCAGTCGGTTGGCGTAGTGAGGCATGAAGATGCCGGGATCGCGGGTGACGACCGCGTCGAGCTTCACTTCCTGGCCTGCGAACAGCGGACGAATGTCCGAGAGAGAGAAATTCTTGATGTGGATCGTGGGCTCGCGCGCCACCCTGTCGATGCCGAACTGGGAGATGAGGTAATGGGCAAACCACGCTTGGTAGGACGCCTCCGGGGCCAGATACGATCCACAGGTTTTCGAGAACACGGTCCAGGCGGCCTTGAATTTCCGCTCGACGTGTTCGCGCTGCGGGAGCGGTGGTGCCCCGTCCACGGTTTCAGGCCCCTTCGCCAGTGGAGGGAACTTCCCGTTGGGCCTCCGAACGCCAGATCGCGTGGTCCAGCACGGTCGCGGAGACATCCCCGGGCAGCATGGCCGCCGCTGCGGTCACGAGCCGACGAACGTGGTCCGGGCTGAGGGTGTCGTCGCCTGTCACGCGGTGCGTGAACCGGTTGACCCAGGTGTCCGCCTTCACGTCCGGGTGCCCGAGGAGCATCCGCAGGTAGGCGTAGGTGACAGGGCCCAGCCCGGTGACGCGTGTGTAGGCGGAGCGGTGTTCGGCGCTGTCCGGAGCGAAGTCCGCCGCATGGTGCACGCCGAGCTCCGCGAGGTTCCGGGCCGCTTCGATGGCGGCGCTGGCCTTGGTCCGGCCGCCGGTGACCTGGCGTCCGACGATGGCCAGGAGATCGGCTTCGTCCGTGCGGGCGAGCTCGCGCAGGTCATCGGCGCGACCGCCGCGGTGCGCGCGGTAGGCCTGGACCTTGGACAGGACCCCCTTGCCGTTCTTCGTTTCGTACCGGGCCTGGATGGAGAGCACCGCATCCAGGAGCGCCAGTTCGATGTCGTTGGTCCATCCTCCGCGCCAGGCGGAAAAATGCTCCGGGTCCAGGGACTGGGCCTCGGCAACGATCGCGTCCAGGTGTTGCGTGTCCATTTTCTTCCCCCAAAGCCGGTGCGGCACAACCATGTTGTCCTTCGTCATCCTAGCCACGTGCGTGGAGAGAACCCGTCGACGCGGGGGCGTGCCCCAGGACGAATCGAATGTGGGCGCAGCGCGCGGACGTCCTTCGGGCAAGGCGTCGAACGATCGGCCCCCAGGATATGGGGGGTGCAGCTGCCGGTGAGCCAGTCTCGGGTTTGGTGAGGTAGAGACCGATAGTGCGATGGCGGGCGAGCTGGCCTGACCTCGTCGCGATGCCGCGCCGTCGTTTGAGGCTTGTCGAGGCACCACTCCCGCAGTCGTTGCGGACCCGCCACAGCGACGGTGACCAGGGCATGTCTGTTTCCCGAGGCACGCGCCGTCACGCTGGGTCGCGGGGACTCCGGGGATGATCAGGCGGCGAGAGCGGGAAACACCACGAGAGATCCGTCGCTGTTTCGTTCAATCTCAATCGACACGTCGGCTTGGTGGATTCCCACGTTGAGGCCATCGCCCAGGGCGCGAAGGCGGTACGCGGCCTTGAGGAGGTTGTCCACCTCGCCTTGCGTGAACATGACGTGTCGCAGGCCGCCGTGACGCTTCAGTTCGAGAGTCGACAGCCGAAGAAGTATCGAAGTGATTCCCGATTCCAATGCGTCGACTCGACGCTCGTCGTCCTGCAGTGTGCGGACGAAGGTCCTGAACGGGTGGCTCGCGCCCTCCAGTTGCGCATGCTCGACGGCCTGCAGGACCAGTACCCGGCGTTTGAGGGCGATCGCGAGCCTCGCGAGCTCGAGGTGCGCACGGAAGGTGCCGCCTTCCTCGGTGATGCCGGGAAAAGCTTTCGTGAGGGCTCCGACTTCGACCGGGCCGTCCGGAAGCGCGCCCAGCGCGTCCTGCCACCTGGTGAGCCGTCTGCGGGTCCGTTCAATCGACTTGCCTATGGCGTGCACGGCGGAGTCAAGGCCAAGGGACAGGCCGATGCGGCCCTGATCGAGGACGATCGAGGTGGCTTTGTCGATGGCGTCACGGCAACCGTCAAGCTCGCTGCGCTCGTCTTCGAGCTTGCCATCGTGCAGCTGCTCCAACAGGTCCGTGATCCGCTCGATCGATTCCTGGCGCTGGTGATCGGCGTGGGCGCTGACACTGACCGCAACCGCCATGAGCACAAGTGGCGCGGCCACGGTCAACGCCCCGGCGCCCGCGACCGCCACACCGGCGGTTGCGGCCGAGCCGGTTGCCGCTCCCGCAGCTGCTGCTTTCCCGGCGACGGGTACAAACGTGGCGTTCGCTGCGATCCCGGCGGAGTTGACCAGCGAGCCGTAGATGCCCCCTGCATGTGCCTTTGAAGCCATGGGCTGCACGAGTCCCTTGCCGACCTGCGCGGCGACCTTCGCCGGAACCACCATTCGGTAGAGCACGTCACCGGTCGCGGCGACGTTCAGCGTCGGCGGTGCTGCCTTCGCCGTCTGGGTGAGGAGCTGCGACAGCTGCTGCGCGAGCGGACTGGCTGCATGCAGTGGAATGCCTCCGTTCCGATCGCGTTTGGTCGACATCGGATGCGCTTCCAGCGTTGCGATCGGAGCGGCTGCAAGTGTTGCCAGAACCGTTCTCAGCTCGGCGAGGCGGGCGGGGGTCATGCCCTCATCGCCCAACACATTCGGAACGTCCACGTCCTCGGTGGCGAGTGTCCATACCGGCACTGGCGCGTTGCTATCGGTAGTCATGTCTTGTTTTCTCCCCCTCGTTGACATCCCCACCATAGGTGGTGGCAGTGACATTTGACGGCAACTTCGGTGCGCGTTCTGGGTTCCGTGCCCGGATTGCCGTCGCTGCCCCGTTGCCGTCCATAGCCCTGAGGTGGGATATGTAAGTCGCCGCATACCGAAGGGCCTTCTGGGCGATTCGCTGGCGAGGACCGACCGCGTGTTGGACCCAGACGACCTGCCTAGCGCGGCCGCCCCCCGGGCAGGGACCCGGGTGGGATGAGGCGGCCCGGCTACGCGGGGGTCACCGGTGGGCCTGCCCGGAGATCCTCTCGGCCAGCCGGGACATCTGGTCCAGCAGCGCGAACGGGGATTGGTCGAGGTCGACCGCGTGGCAGAGGATGGAGGCCTTGTGCCCGATAACCTCGTGGACCGCCGGATCCTCCGCGCCCTTGGCGTAGACGAGGTGGCCGGTGTCGAGGTCGAAGCGCACGCAGTAGGCCAGCATTTGGTAGACGTCGGCGTTCGGGTGGGCGGCGGATCGCACGGCCTTGTACTTGGCGTCCACGACCGCCTTCGGACGGCCGCCGTCGTGCCAGAGCAGGTCCGGGCGGAGCGCGACCTGCGACCCGGCGTCGAGATACCTTCCGGTCGCCTGGGACGTCGCCGTCCCGCCCCGGTCCTCCAAGCCGTCGGCCAGGGCGGTGGCGACGAAGTCCTCGAAGATCCTCCACATGTCGAACAGGAACGCGGTGGCGTCGACGTCCCCGGTGTCCTGGTCCAGGGACGAGTTCCCGAGGATCAGTTCGGCCAGGACGAGGGGGGCCCGGTAGCGGGCGTTGAGCCGGGTGAAGCGCACCCGGGGCAGCGGCTGGCCGCCGGCCAGCGGGGTGACCCCGTCCAGGGCCTGCGTCATCTTGCGCAGGTCCGTCCGCAGCCGGGGCGTGAGCGTGGACAGGCCCAGCAGGCGCCGCGCCGCGGAGAGGAGCAGCCGGTTCTCGGCGATGTCGACGGTGAACTCGTCGAAGACCACTTGCGCGGGGAAGGCCAGTCCTCCGCGCCGGCCGATCTGCGCGGGCAGGTCGATGCGGCCCCGCACCAGGGGCAGGGATTCCTCGTGGACCTCGTAGCCCTGGAGGAGTCCCTGCCCGGTGGCCCGGGCGGCGTGCCGGAGGAACGCGACGGCGATGGTGTTCACCAGGTCGCTGTCGGTGTCGCCGGCGAGGGCGACGCCCTCGTCCCGCCAGAAGTCGCGGTCCAGGGAGTACCCCATCAGGAAGAAGAGCCTGGCGACGGGCACCTTGGGGTGGATCGTGACCTGGCAGTCGGCGACCCGGACGACGCCGACCTTGCGGATGTTGGCCACGGTCCAGTCCCCGCCGCCGGCCGGGGTGACGGTGGCGACGTCGAGCTGGTTGAGGGCCGCGGCGACGTCGGCGGGCAGCCGGTGGCGTTCGGGGCTGCCGCTTTCGCGCAGTTCCAGCCGTTCCATCCGGCTAGCCGGCGACCGGGTCCGGCGGGCCGGGGGCCGCCGGGGGAGGGGTGTCCAGCTGCGCGCGGAGGGCCTTGAGGCCGTAGGTCTTCTCGACATCGATCCGTTCGCCGTAGTGGTGCTCGGTCAGGAGGGGCAAGATGTCGTATTCCCAGATGTCCTCCAGCTGGCCGGGACGGAACCGGTCGCCCTTGGGCATCAGGTAGCTGGGGCCGATCCTGAAGTCGGAGGCCCCGATCTTGCCGTTGACCGCGGCCAGGAGGGCCGCGGGTTCCCCGTCCAGGTCGTGGTGGTCCAGCCACCGGGCGAGGACGGTCTTGGTGGGGTGCTTGTCCGGGTGCAGCTCGACGAAGGAGAAGCGCCGGCGCATGGCGGCGTCCAGCAGCGCGATGGACCGGTCGCTGGTGTTCATCGTGCCGATGAGGAAGAGATTGGCCGGAAGGACGAAGGAGTCCTCGTCGTCCTTGCTGTACTGCAGCTTGATCGGCCGGTCCCGGTATTCCAGGAGGAAGTACAGTTCCCCGAAGATCTTGGCCAGGTTCCCCCGGTTGATCTCGTCGATGACCAGGACGTAGTTGAATTCCGGGTTCTTCAGGGCCTGGTCCACGATCCGGCGCAGCGGCCCGTCCTTGAGCTCGTAGGTCAGGGACCCGGCGGCCGTGGTGGCCGGGCGGTAGCCCTGGAAGAAGTCCTCGTACGAGTAGCTGGGGTGGAACTGGACGATTTCGGTGTACTCGTCGGCGCCGGCGACGTGTTCGGCGAGTTTCATGGCCACGAAGGTCTTCCCGGTCCCGGGGGGCCCGTAGAGGATGACCTGTCCGCGGCGCTCGAGGAGGTCCAGCTGCTTCTGCAGCCATCCCCGATCGAAGAACAGCGAGTCGGCCAGCTCGGCGTCGGCGGGTGGGAACGGGCGCCGTTGACCGGAGCGCGCCGTCTCGGCGGCGGGCGGCTCCGCGTCCGGCTCGGGGTCCGGTTCCGTGTCGGGGGCGGGTTGTTGGTTCCATGCGTGGGCGAAGGGTTCCTCGTAGAAGTCCACGGGCCCGCCGGTCTTTTGCTGGAGTTTCAGGATGATGGCGAGCAGGTCGCGGTCGACGTCGGTCGTGTCGGCGCTGATTTCGCCGACGAAGGCCGCGCGGATGGCGAGCTTGTGCTTTTCCGAGACGATGGAGCTGATGCGCTGCGGGTGGACGATGTAGGACAGCGTGTTGCGTTGCGTGGGGAACCGGTGGCCGGGCAGGTCGTTCACGAAGTCGCGCCAGGCCCAGGCGTCTCCGAGCAGGCGTTCCTTCTCGGCCTCGGTCTGCCGCAGCCAGCCATCGAGCAGCCCGATGATCATCACGAGCGCGGCGTAGAGGTTGTTGCTCATGGCGGTGCCGGGGTTGAAGCTTCCGGACTTGAAGGCCTTGGACACCTCCGTCGGTATTTGGACGGGATGGTCCATGTAGCCCAGGAGGGTTTGGACGCGTTCCTTCTTCGCCCGTTCCCCGATTGCCCCGGGGCTGATCGGGAGTAGTTGCCAGCACACCAGCTCGGCCATCAGCAGGCGGGCGTCGTCGGAGGCGTGGGCCAGCTGGACCTCGAGTTTTTCCACGAAGTTGCCGGCCTCGGGGTCCGGGGCGTCGACGAACACCGAGCGGAGCTCGTCGAGCGGGCCGGTTGCCCAGATGGCGCGGCCGGGGGCGAAGACGGAGTCGCCGTCTTGCAGGCCGCGTTCCACGAAGGGCAGGGCGGCCAGCCGGACCGCTTCCTCGTCCTTGTCCACGGCGACGATTGTCGTTCTGAGCTGCTCGTTCTTTCGTTCGCTACTCAGGGCGTTCCAGGCGTTGTACCGGTTGCGTGCCTCGGTCACGAGCGTTGGGGCGTCGGGGTAGTCCTCGAGGGCCTGCCGGCCATCGGGGGTGATTTCCCACAGGCCGCGGCCGCTTTTCTTTAGCCAGCCGGCTTTGACCAGGTCCACGCTGGACCATGTCAGGGTGGCTTCGGCGCGCGAGAGTCCGCTCGGGAGCAGTTCGGCCTCGTGCTCCTCTTGGGGGACCTGGGAAAAGACCTGGGGGAAGACGGCCTCGGGTCCGGCGGTCTTCGGGAGTCCTTCGGGATGGTCCGCGAGGAGTTCGAGGACGAGGCGCACTCGGCGTGCGTTGTTTTCCGTTGCGGACATGTGGGTCTCCTTCTGGGCTTTAGGAGCAGACTAGCCCGTGGCACCGACGATCGGGCTAGTGGCCATCCGGCCTCGTGGAGGCGGAAACGGCGACGAGCCCCTCGACGAGGAGGGCTCGTCAGAGGCGAAGTTCGGCTACATGGGACCCGCTGGCAGAGCTGCCGTCGTATGCGCCGTTATCGGTGTTCCCGAAGGCGCGCTCGGGTCACTGCTCGCGACCCGGGCCGATGGAGTTCCGGACAGCCGGCGATCAACTTCTGGATTGGTGCCAGCTTTAGCCAACCTTCGCGCCACGCCTGCTTGACGTCGTTCACAGTATCGTCCATGTCGTGCTCGACGAACGACGCGTAGATCTCGTGTCGGAGAACCCGCGGCCACTGGGACCACATCGTCACCGCTAGAGCACTCCCCGCGCAAGGTAACATTTCAGTAACACCCGGTACTGCCAGACCAACTGCCACACAGGTCGGATTGTCGAAGGCGCACCCGTGATCGAACCGGCGCCCGACACCCGTAGCATCACCGGCGCCTAGCTGAGCCCCGTCCTTGTCCCCGACCTTCGGAGCCCACCCATGCAGAAAACCCTCCGCAAACTCACCGTCGTGTTCGCTGTCCTGACCCTCGCCCTAGGCTTGTCCGCCGGAGCCTCTCTCGCCGCGGCCGCCCCCGCCACCACCGCCCAATGGGCGAAGATCGCCGAGTGCGAGTCCGGCGGACGCTGGTCCATCAACACCGGCAACGGCCACTACGGCGGCCTGCAGTTCAACCTCCTCACCTAGAAGGCCTACGGCGGCAAGGGCTATCCGCGCAAGGCTTCCAAGGCCGGGCAAATCAAGATCGCCAACAAAGTCCTCGCCAAGCAGGGCTGGAAGGCCTGGCCGACCTGCTCCAAGAAACTCGGATACCGCCGATGAAGGCCCCGTGGCCGGTCCGAAGCAACCCGCGGTACGGGATAACCTGAGGGCTCGAACTTTGAGCTCCCAGGGGACCGAAATGCCTGCACGACCACGACCTGCTATTCGGGCGCTCCTGCTCGGCCTTGGCCTGTGGATCCTTGCCGGACTGCTCGCACTTTTCGACGCAGCGAGCAACGGCCCATTCGGCAGCGGCTTCTCCCTGCTGGCCCTTGCGGCCCGGATCGTCGGGCTGGCCGCGGCCGTCTTCAGCCTGTGGGCGATCTGGCGCGAAGCGGCCGCCCAGGACTTCCTGGGCGACGCCGCCGAGCCGACTGGCGCCATGGCGGCGGTTTCGCCGTCCCCGCCCAGATGAACGCGCCGGCGTCGGCTACAACGGCCACCACCTAGCCGGTCCGGACTGAATCCCGTCCACATCCAAACCGCGATCGACCACGCCAGGCAGGAAGCCACCGCATGAACGCCAAGAAGTCCGCAGCTGTTGGGCAGCCGCTAAAACGGATGAACTTCGACGTGCCCGAGGACCTTGCCCACGAGTTCAAGGCCTACGCCGCCCTCCAGGGCAAGACGCAACGCGAAATCATTGCCTTCATGCAACGCTGCACCCGCAAAGGATCGAACCGAAGGCACATAGTTCCAACCAGTGGGGAAGAAGAATATGGCAGAAGTTAAATACAAGCGGTACAGGGACTATCTGCGACAGCGGGTGGCCACAAATGACACGATGATGGGTCTGTTGGCTGGCTCCAAACTCGCTTCTCAGACACTCACCCTGACCGCAGGGTCCCGCTTGCGCCTGAAGGACATATTCCCCGAAGTTCCACACATTGAGCGTTTCAATCTGACGACCGAGAAGGCGCGGGTTGTTCTCAACGACGCGGAAAATCTGTTGGGCGTCTTGGCTGTACCGCAGATCATGGCGCTACACGAGGATTTGATGACGGGCATGCTCGGTCTGCTTGAGCTGAACTCGCCCGGATCGACAAAGTCGAAGGACAACGTCACTGCCTCAAATCTCCACGAAAAGTTTGAGGCTGCCGCAAACATGACATTCACGGCAGCGTCCCTACAGCTGTTTCATCTGATTCGCTTGGCACGTAACGAGCACATTCACAACGGTGGCGTCGTGCGACAGCGCTTTGCTACTGCAATCGCAGCCTGCAGTGCGACCAGCCTACGTGTATGGGAGGACGTCACTGGTGAACCCTTTCCGGCGTACAGGACGGGAGACCGAGTTAAGTTAGGCCTCCCGGAACTCATCGGGACACTCGCTCTGACCAAGCGGCTGGCAACGGAGGCGAACGAGGGGCTACAACCAGTTCTCTCAGCTTCTATCTGGGCCGATCTTGTAGCCGAAGAGTGGAAGGATCCTTGGGTGCCGGGTAATCCAGGCCAGCAGGACAAGCGTATTCAGGGCATAGCCAGGAAGTACTACGGTGCCGTGAACATCAAGGCAGCAGAGCTCGCCGACGCCCGGAAGAGGATTGGGAACCCTTAAATATATGGAGGGCCCAACTGTGAGTCGGGCCCTCCATACAATAACGACGGTGGCTTTGCCATTTAAGCTACGTCTAGGAGGCCAACAGCTCCTCTTCGCCGCCACGGAGTCGAACCGGGATCGAACCGTTTCCGTGAAACGCCCGATCGTGAATCGGTGTGGCCCATAGCCAGCGTTTCCAGAAGTCCATTGCTGAACGTTTCAAGTGTACCACAGCCTGCATCAACTGAGAAGCATGATCAACAAGCGTTCTCGCTATCAACGGTGGTGGAGACTTAAAATGAAACCATCGACCACAGTTTGAGTTACGGGATCCGTCTCAGATGTCTAGCCGCAAGTACAGTCCGCTTGCCTACCAGCCATCGACATGCTCGTCGTCAACTTCCGTCGCTCGTCCGCTGGTCCGTTCGTTCGCCGCTATCAGCTCATCGACTACCACTTCCTTGTCCGCGATTCCGGCGATGTGGTAGTTGAAGAAGTCCGTAGACGTGTGGATGAAGTTTCGAGAGACGACGTCGCCTAGCATCGGGAGGCCCGCAGCCGGGGTGTTAGTGGCAGTATCAAGGATTGTTGACACCCACCGGACCTTCCGGAACAGGCTTAGTGCCACGCCAATCGACGGCTCGAACGTCGGAAGCACCAGGTCATCCATCACCATCTGCCCGGTAGTTTCGAGATCGGCCTGTATCAGTTCCGTTTGAATTGCGTGCGCCATTCCATTCCTGATCGAAATTAGCTCGCGCACTTCTTCGGAGACCGAAGCCCGCGCAGCAAGAGCACACCACTCGTTGTAGGTATTCACCTGGGCGTTGTCGTTCCACAGCGAGTCCAGGTGCTCGTACCGTCCGGCTCCGTTTGCGAACCGTTCGATCGTAATCGTGAGATCGGGGTCGAGGGAATCCACCGGTCGGACGAGGTACTCCGCTTCGTGCATCGAGGCGCCAAGGCCTATTGGAGTCAACGCCTCAACCGCGTCGAACAGTTTTCCAATCCTGTGCGAGTAATTTTTGAGTTTGGGGAACTTTCCAGTGTTCCCGTACCCGTGGCAGGCGATAGCCAGCTTGCACAGGCGCTCTAGGCCGGACGAATACGAGTACATCCCGACGTGAAGTGCGTAGTTCAATTCGTCGCTGCCAAAATCGACCAGTTCAGGCTCTGTAGGGACGGAGCACAGCCTCCGAAGTCCAGTAAGGGTCAGCTCTGTGGCGAATTGGGTTTCGACGACAAGGTTCGTCCAGTGGATCGTGGTCATCTGACCATTCAAGCCGATGCTGGTTAGTTTTTCGTCGACTCTTGCCCCGCCGGGGTCCGGCCGCCGGAGCCCGTGCAGTTCGTTGTAGCGGCGCTGTCATTTTCGAGCTCATTCGCAGAGACTTCCCCGGACGTGAGGCTCTAACCTCTGTGATCGATACCGGGTGTGGCGAGCTTACTGGTCATCGCTTCCGTGCGGGAATCGAGAAGTACGAAATAGTTGGTACCTGGCTCCAGTGTCATTTTCATATCCACTCGGTCGTTCGAGACCGACACATGTGGGGGCATTAGTGCCAGATACAGCTGCGTCGCAACTGGAACGACCATGGACCTTCACCGGGCCGTTCCCGGCCGGGACGCCACGGCGATCCATTTGTGGGGACGTCCAATTGGGGTACACCCCAGCCTGACGTCAGGGACGACGTTCCAACGCGTCAGGTTAGGATCGATTTTCACGATAATAGATACCTTCGGCGCAGGGTCTCAGAGTTCATCCTGACAGTTGGGTTGGATGGCAGGAAAGCTGGGGGACGGGTCTTGAGTCAGCGGATCGGGTACGTGCGGGTGAGCACGCTGGACCAGAACGAGCCGCGCCAGCTCGAGGGAGAGGCCCTGGACCGGGTGTTCACGGACAAGGCCTCGGGCAAGGACGCGGAGCGTCCGCAGCTGGTGGAGCTGGTCGGGTTTGCACGCGAGGGGGACACTGTCGTCGTGCACAGCATGGACCGGCTGGCGCGGAACCTGGATGACCTGCGCGCCGTGGTCCGCTCGCTCGCCGGCAAGGGGGTGCGTGTCGAGTTCCTGAAGGAGGGTTGGTGTTCACGGGGGAGGATTCCCCGATGGCGAACCTGATGCTGTCCGTGATGGGGGCGTTCGCCGAGTTCGAGCGGTCCCTGATCCGGGAACGCCAGCGCGAGGGCATCACCCTGGCCAAGGTCCGCGGCGCCTATAGGGGACGCAGACAAACCCTGGACGCGGAGCAGGTCGCCGAGCTCGTCCGCCGCGCGGCGGCCGGCGTCCCGAAGTCCGACCTGGCCCGGGAGTATGGGCTGAGCCGGGAGACGGTGTACCAGTACCTGCGCCGGCACGCCGCGGCAGACCCGGCGCGCGCGTCCGAAAGTATTGTTCCTGCCGCCGAATAGTGCTGCGGAAACACCACCGTTGATCACTGTGATTCACACGTGTCGACCGCGAAGCAGGACCTCGACCGGCAGTTCGAAGCCGTTGCGGAGGGAGGGCATGTCGGTTAAACGGATCTACGTGGACATGAAGTACGGATCCACCACTATCGGGCACTCCACGGACGCGGATTGGGTGCTACCCCTATTCGATCGGTGAGGCGCAGATGGGCGCATGGTTAATCCAGTAGGGCGGCAGGGTGTCCCATGGGTTGGGCAGATTGTCGTTGGTGACATAGAGGTAACCCGCATATCGGAGAACCGATAGTTGGCAGGCTGACAGGTATCCGGGATCTTTCGCTGCGTAGATTAGGTGACTGAAGTTCCTGGAGGGCTGGTACTTGACCCACGACGGGTGGCTCCAAGTTCGGTACTTTTCCGCAGTGCCCTCGAAGATGACGAGTATGTCGGCCACCCTGCCGGTTCCTAGCTGCCACCCGGTGGACGCCGCAGCACCGGGGTTGCCGACAACGGTTTCCGTGCCCGCAGTCTTGGTTTTGATGTAGTTGTAGAGGTTTCTGTAGTACGCCTTGATAGGGTCAGTTGCGCTGTTGCTCATCTCGTCGAGGAAGATACCGTCGATCTTGTAGAGCTTGTAGTACTTATCGACGTCGGCCTTAACTTGGGCGATTGGCCGTGCCCCGTAGTCGGTGTAGACGTAGCCAATGGTTTTTTGTGCTTTTCCGTGGCAGTAGGTAACGACCCTGGTGTAGTCGGCATTGGCTGTTGCGCCCGTCCCGGGACCATTCCCGGGATTCATGACAGCGATGGAGCTGCCACCGCGCGTGTTCATGCGGTCGCACATCTGCTCCCATTTTTTGTTTGCCTTGCTGGGATAGAAGTAGGCGGGCACAAGCTGGTGCTGGTTGTTCACGGTGGGCGGCGCACACTCTTCGCTGCTATATGTGATTCCGTCGAGACTGGCCGCACCGACCTGATAACAGTACGTTTCGCCTCGCGGGACCGCGTGCGTGGCGGTGTACAGCTTCCCGGTCGTGCCCACGGACGAGGACGGCACGGAGGTGAGTTGCTTCCATACGCCGCCCGTGATCCTGTACCGGATCGGGAAGGCCTTCTCGTTCGTGGATTGGTCGCGCCACGACAGGGTGACTTGCAGGTCCCCGTTGTGCCACACGGATACCGTCGGGGCCCTGGGGGGAGCCGCGACGGCAACGGATGAGGCGGAGGCGAGGGAAAGCGAACTCAGGATGAATACAGACAGCAGCACGGAAATGCGTCGAAATGCCGAACGATCTCTGGTCGAAGTCATGTCCTTCTCCAAGAATGGAATAGGGTCCCCTCGCAGTTTCTAAGATGTCGAGAGGGATGGTATCTGGTGGGCAGTCGCCCCTCTCTAGCACTCTTCGTGGCCATTTCGGCGCCGATGCGGTCAATCGAGGGGGATTGGATCACTACTAGCGAAGCCTGATGTTGCGCAGGATTTCGTCCCCGTAGGCGCGGTGCCCCTGGGGATTGGGGTGTGCGGTCCCGAACTTGTCTCCTTGCAGACGCCAGGACCATTCATAGGTCTTGAACCATCCGTCGGAGCTTGGGGGAATGAACTTTCCGTTCCATCCCGCGCAATACGAGTGCCGCTCGAATACGGGGGTGAGGTCGACGGGCTTGCTCCAGCCGTGGCGCGTGCTAGCCGCCGCGATGGTAGTGGAGAGTGTCGATCCCCAAGCAGCCATCCGGGCGCCTTCCTTCGCGCTAATGCCGACCCCGTTAAAGTGGAGCGATCCGCAGGCGCCGCCCTTGAAGACCTTTGCTGGGTAGCTTGTTAGGTGGACGGAGCGCACTCCGGGCAGCTTCGTCCTCAAGGCGCCTGCTAGGGCGGCATATTTGTCGGGTATTTGCTTCATCTGATCGGCAATTCCACCGTCGCCGAAGCAAGCGAGGTGCCTTCCGATCATCTTGGGCGGGAAATACGTACCGAGGATCTTGCCGCCGGGCCAACACGCGGGTTTCTCCACGCAGTTGCCGCCCTTCCAGTTCGTCGAGCAGTTTTCGATGATGGTGCTGAAGTTGAGATCATTGAGTCCCGCCGCTATCACTAGGGCATCGATGGGCCGGCCCCTTACTCCGACGGCGTGTTTGATGGCGTCCACCTGTGGGGGAAGGGGCGCGAAGAGTGCTTCCCTGCCGGCGTAGGGAGTATCTATGAGGTGCCACAATTCTGCTCCGGAGCAGGCGGCGCTAATGAAGGTGACCGATGTGTGGCTGTTTTCGAGTGCTTTCGCGGCGCGGGCCGGGCCGCTGAGCTTTGAGCGGTGGCACTGGGGGGACTCCCATTGGACTGGTTCAATGGTTCCGGTCTTTTTTATCTCGCCTTTCCAGTTCTCGGACGTCTTGTAGGAGCCGGGTTTGTCGGGGCTGCCTTCGCCAGAGGCCAGGGAGTCTCCCATCGCGACGATGAGGCGGTCCTTGAAGTCCACGCTTTGGTTAAGGAGCGGACTCACCCCTTCGGTGCCTGCCCCCCAGTCCGTGTGCACGGCGAGTGTCGCCTTGTACAGTCCCGGCGACTTGAGGATGTTCAGCTTGAGTTGGCAGGCCGGTGTTCTGCGTGTGAAGCTCCACGGATCCCCTACTTTCGTCAAGGTGAAGGTATACGCAATGATGCGTCTCTTGGATCCTGATGCGCACGCATTCAGGGTCATGGCCCAATTAGTCGGGTTTACGAAGTTCTTGTCGTAGAGGCCCGTGCCGTGGTTGTACGCTTTCCAGCTGGCTTCAAAGCGGCCGGGCACGTTCCAGCTCAGTATGGGTTTGGCGTCCGGATCTAGGAATACTGCGGACGGAGCGGTGTCTTCCGCTGGTGCTCTTGTGGTGGCGCCATCTGGAGTGGTGACAAGCGCCATGATTAGGGCCACACACGAAAATACGGGAAGGAATCTGTGGTGGGGGTCGAGTGTCACTTTCCTACGGGACATCGCCCACCACGCATGGCGTAGCTCCGTAGCGGTGGATCGCTTTTCGTTCATGGCTGACTTTCCTCCTTCGTTCCTCGGAGCAGATGTCGAGTCCGGGACTGGTTACGCGTACTCGAGACCCGGCATAGGGGGTCAAATTGCTGCTGCGACCCGCATCCGGGAGAGGGGTCGAACTCGAAGATGGCTGCAGGCGCTTGATCCGAAACCTGTGCCACGGTCGCTCTGCGCGCCTTTTCAGCGGAGTCGCCGGCCATATTGTCAGCAGCGCCCGCCTTGGGTGATGCGGATTCGGACGTTGAAGTCCTGCCACGCCAGCGGGAGTGAACCGCTCGCTTCGCTAGAGAATTTCGCCCTACCGCCCGTTAACAGGCTGTCCGCAAACCGGCCCTTATCGTCGAAGAGGTTCGAGTTGGGCTCGGATCCAATTTCGTCGTTGTCCCAGCCGTGAAGGGCCCAGTTCACGGACGTGCCCCGCTGAACGCACATCGTCATTGGTTCGGGCAACTGCTTCGTCGGCACGAGGGCGCCGGTGTTCAGCGACATGGGACCGCCCCGATTTTCCTTATGGACGGACTTGTGGAAGGCCTGCGGGTTGTCGTAGAACGCCGCGGAGAGCTGGATCTCGCCGCTACCCGAATCATCACCGTCGTTGCGGATCTGAACGCTTTCCACGGCTACGGTCACCCGATGGTGGAAGGCGTCGTTGAAGTCCGGAACGGGCCTACAACGCGTGTTTGCTGGGTGGGGGTTGGCACCTGGGCGCACCAGCATGGCCAGAAGGAGACCGTCGCGGTCCGCCCTGCCTGCTTTCGCAACGAGGCGGCACCATTCGTTTGCGGTCTGCAGTTCGGCCAAGGCACGGGCTTTCTTGTATTTGGCGTTGGTTGGGGAGTCTTTGTTCAGTTCTTCGTGGGTGAAACCGCCGTAGCCCGCAGTGGGGATTGAACACTCGCCGTCGAGAAATCCTTTCCCGGTCTCCAAAAGGCGTCCTTGACGGACGCCTGTGCTGTTGTAAAGCACAGACTGAAAATCCCCGGCACCGTGCTTCTTGATTCGCCAACCCAAGGGAGGCGACCAGTCGTCATTGGCCAGAATGATGTCGCTGGCCACGATGCTCCCCCCCTTCGGAACGGTCCAGGACGAGTCGACGGCACTCTTGGTGCCACTGAAGGACACCAGATCTGATGCCTCCGGCTTTTCTGGTCTTCTTGGGTCCCGTGGGTACCCGAGTTCGACCCAGTTGGCGTGGCTGTATAGGTCCTGAGCGGTATGTAGTATTTTTCCGAACTCATTTGTTGCATGGAACACCCTCCGTTGCTGGAGGAATGTCATCACGGATGAATACCTGCTGTTGATGGTGCTGACGGACTTATCGAATTCGCAGTCGTCGAAGTGGTACTCGTCTTTGGACACGTTGCGGGGAGGTAGCCCCTCGTTGTTGTCCATCCAAGCGTGTGCATCGTTTATGTCATCGATGATTGGCCCATGTAGGAAGCTCGAAGAACTTCCCGGACTGAGTCCCTCTGATGTGACGCCCTTGTGGTCGCCGAATGCCAGAGCCGGGCTCGCCCCAATAGTTGTTCCTAGCGCTACCAATGCGGCCGTACACAATGCGGCCATCTTGCTTGACATGGTCTTATCCCTTACCGCTGCGTCCAACGAGAGGACTAGCCACTTTCCGTGGCTCGCCCCCTGCGAGAGGAAGGGCGCAACTTCTGGCTGTCCGTCCGAGCAACGACCGTCCGCCAGGAGCTCGCTAGTTCAGCAGCGCAGCGCACGCACGGGAAAAGGACTCAGCTCGAACATTCAGGTCATCCGCAATCCCGCCAGTTCCGAATAAGGCATCTGATGCCGCCGCAGATACCTAGGAAAGGGCGCTTCTTCATCATGCGGCGCACCATGAGACTCTTGCTGGCCGAGACCGTCCCCATTGAACGGTTGCCCGAAGTTAGCAAGAATTCGTAGAGAATGACAGCCGAAGAAGGGCACAAATTAGCACTTGGATATTTGTTCACAAAATGCGTGACAGAAGAGACGGTTTATTTCGACTCGACTTAACGGGCGCAAGCTAAGAGACTCCCAAAGAAAATCACGAATCGTTGGGGGCTTCGTCGCGCTCGGACAAACTCTCCGCTGATGCATGTGGTCCGACCGACGCGCCCAGCACCAGTTGCGAGAAGGATGCGCCACCGCGCCCAGCAAGGAAGGTGGCTCCCAAACCCTTTCCCCGTTTGAGGCTGAGACAGTCGATGCAGAGACGACATTCCGAGACAGTGCGCGGCCCGACTGTCCGCCTCGTACATCCCCGGGCAAGGCCCGCGACGGCTGTCTCGCAAAGCTGTTGTTCTTCGAGACAGATGGGAAAGCGTGGCTGTTGTCTCGCTTGAGTGCTTGAGCAACGGATTCCGGACGAGGTTTGCTAGGCAGGGTTGCAAGACTGCTCGCCCCCAGCGTTCTCGGTACAGGTCGGTCTCGCTGGACGGCGCCTTGCCACGTGTCGGTTGTAAGAAGTCTTGCGGGAAGAAGGACTGCGTCCGCTGGGCGTGATCGGACAGCTTTACCGCCTCGGCGACTTCCTCCGGACTGAGGGAGGGGCACTTCGACGTCCTCGCGGCAAGCCTGATGGCACGCCGGGCCTCCGAGATGGACGGCCGAGGCCGCATCGACGCGTTGACAGCGCGCGGGCGGGAGACCATTGACGTCGTATTCGCGCACCGCATGGACAACAAGCGTCGGTTGCTGGCCACTCTCACGATGCGCGAGACGACGCAGCTGGAGACGCTACTGGCCATGCTGCCCGGCGCCTTCGAGCACAGGCCCGGACTGGGACAACCCGTCCACTAAAACAGCTGCCGCAGGTTCGTCTTCGCCAGGTCGAACAGTTCGTCGCCACGCCCGGACAGCACCGTCCGCAGCGTGTAGAGCGCGAACCCCTTGGCCTGTTCCAGCTTGATGGCCGGCGGGATGGCCAGCTCCTGCGCGTCGGTGACCACGTCCACCAGGGCGGGGCCGTCGTGGGCGAAGGCCTCGGTCAGCGCGGCGTGCACGCCGGCCGAGTCCTCGACCCGGATCCCCTTGATGCCCATCGCCTCGGCGACGGCGGCGAAGTTCGGGTTCTGCAGCGTGGTGGCGAACGGCAGCTGCCCCGCGGCCTTCATCTCCAGCTCCACGAAGTTCAGCGACGAGTTGTTGAACACCACGATCTTCGCCGGCAGGTCCATCTGCACCAGGGTGAGGAGGTCGCCCAGCAGCATGGCCAGGCCGCCGTCGCCCGAGAGCGTCACCGCCTGCCGCGCGCGGTCCTGCGCCAGCACGCCGATCGCCTGGGGCAGCGCGTTGGCCATGGACCCGTGGGAGAACGAGCCGAGCAGCCGCCGTCGTCCATTCATTTTCAGGTACCGCGACGCGTAGACCACGGGGGACCCGACGTCGGGTAGGAACACCGCGTCCTCCGCGGCCAGCTCGCTGATCCGCCGCGCCAGGTACTGCGGGTGCACGGGCGCGCCCACGCGGGCCGGCGTCGCCAGGTCGTCCAGCTTCTCCCGCGTCTTCGCATAGTGCTTCTGCGCGTCCCGGAGGTGCTTGTCCTTCTTCTGCCCCAGCAGCGGCAGCAGCGCGGCGGCGGTCTCGGCGACCCCGCCCACGAGCGCGACGTCCACCGGGTGCCGGCGCCCGATCTGCTCGCCCCGGATGTCCACCTGGATCAGCGTGGCGCCGTCCGGGTAGAACTGCGGATACGGGAAATCGGTGCCGAGCATGAGGATCGCGTCCGCGTCGGACATGGCCTTGTAGCCGCTCGCGAAGCCCAGCAGGCCCGTCATGCCGACGTCGTGCGGGTTCCGGTATTCCAGGTGCTCCTTGCCGCGCAAGGCGTGCACGATCGGCGACTTCAGCCGCTCCGCGAGCCGCATGACCTCGGCGTGGGCGCCGGCCGTCCCGGCCCCGCCCAGAATGGTCACGGACTTGGCCGCGTTGAGCGCGTCGGCCGCCTCCCGCAGCTGCTCGGGCACCGGCACGACGGCGGAGCGCGCCTTCCTCACCACCGTGCGCCGGTCGCTGGTGGCCTCGGCGGACGCCACGTCCCCGGGGATGACGAGGACGGCCACCCCGCGCTTCTCGATGGCCGCGCGCATCGCGATCTCCAGCATGCGCGGCATCTGCTTCGGGTCGGCGACGTACTCGACGTAGACGGAGCACTCGCGGAACAATTCCTGCGGGTGGGTCTCCTGGAAGTAGTTGGTGCCGATCTCGCTGGTGGGGATGTGCGCCGCGATCGCCAGCACGGGCACGCGGCTGCGGTGGGCGTCGAAGAGCCCGTTGATCAGGTGCAGGTTGCCCGGGCCGCAGCTGCCGGCGCAGACCGCCAGTTCCCCGGTCATGGCCGCCTCGGCCCCCGCGGCGAAGGCCGCCGTCTCCTCGTGCCGCACATGCACCCACTCCATGTCGTCGTGCGTGCGGAGGGACTCGGTGAGGGCGTTCAGCGAATCCCCGGGCAGGCCGTAGATGCGCTTCACACCGTTGAGGGAGAGGGTCCGGACGAGGTTTTCGGCGACGGTGACCATGGGTTCCAGCCTAGGCGCGATCCCGTTCCGCGAACTAGGGGCCTCCTGGCCTGGGGTCGGGCGCTTCGGCGTTAGTAGAACCCCGTGCGGACGCTGACGGCCGCGAAGTAGACGCCGGCGATGGCTTCGCAGCTCTGGAGGGCCTTGCGCGAATAGACCTGGCAGTTCTCGTGCATGTCGTCGGGAAGATCGGCGTCGCAGACGGCGGCCCGATGCTGCTTCCGGTCCTCCGGTGCGCGCCAGAGGTTGTTCTCGATGCACTGGTCGTGCCGCGCGCACGGCCCGCGGAAGTCCGCGTTGCCCCAGGAATCCGGCGAGAAGCTGCAGTAGTCGTGGAGCGTCCTGCGGGCGTGGTTCACGTCGTAGATGTAGTCGGCGGGGACGGCGACGTACGCCGTGGTCGGCTGGGACGGGTCCTGCCGAGCGGGCCGTGCGGAGACCTCGAAGTAGTGCCGGTAGGCGCGGACCATCTCCGTGTCCTCCGCACTGCCCGTGCGGATGAGCGTGGGCGCGAACGTCACCCTCGCCAGTGCCGGCGTCGACGGGTGGAGCGCCTGGTAGACGTCGCGTCCCCTGACGCTGTAGGCCGATCGCGGAAGAAGGTTGACGGCGCCGGATGCCGTGTACGCCAGGGGCTCTCCCAACCTGCCCACCAGCGTGCCCGTCTGGTCCTCCACGACGACGGTACCGTCGGGGGCCACGCGCGGGGTGGTCCCCTCCGGCGGGGAATACACCCGGTAGGGCCGGCCGGCCACGGGGTCCGTCACCGTGGCGGGGGCCAGCAGCGCCCCGTACTCCTGCTGCCAGGGGCCGTTCACGCTCGGAACGGGATCGCCCGGCACTTCATCGGCGGAGGCCGGTGCCATCGACGCCACGAGGGACGAGCCCAGGAAGCAAGCGACCAGGACGGTCTTGACGAGGTTCTTGATGGTCCTCTCCCCGGACAACGCGCCCGACGCACCTCGTGGGTGTGCCGAGGCACTCAATGGGTGGTTGAATCCAACCGTACGCCTGAGTGACATGCATCACAATGGTCATATTCCGCCCGGCGCATCGTGCCTGTCGCTAGAGGCTCGGACCCGTGACGGGCCCCTCGGTTTTCGGACGCCCGTAGAACCCCGGCCGCCTCCGGCCGGCTCCCACGAGGAACAGTGCCCCCACGGCGATGATCCCGACGCCGACCAGGAAGACCAGGCCCACGCCGAACGCATGGGAACCGGATCCGTACGCCGGATCCCACGAGTCGACCGCGGTTTGCAGGAATACCGCCACCAGGGCGATCCCGCCGGCGAGCGGCGCCGCGAAGCGCAGCAGGAAGTGCCGTGCCGAGGTGAACGAGCTGCGCCGGAAGTACCAGACGCATGCCAGGGCGGTCATGCCGTAGTAGAAGCAGATCATCATGCCCAGCGCCAGGATCGTGTCGTTCAGGACGTTGGTGGAGAGCACCCGCATCAGCGCGTAGAAGCCCGCCGAGGCCACGCCGGCGAAGACCGTCGCGAAGACGGGGGTCCCGAACCGCGGATGGATCCGGGCGAACCTCGCCGGCAGCGCGCCGTGGTGCCCCATGGCCAGCAACGACCGGGCGGGGGAGATCATGGTGGACTGGAGCGAGGCCGCGCAGGACGCCAGCACGGACAGCGACAGCAGGATCGCGAACGGCCCCATCACCGGGTGCGCGAGCGCGGCGAACAGGTTCCCCGAGTGCTCCGGGTTCGCCAGGCCCAGCCCGGTGTCCCCGGTTCCGGCGAAGAGCGTCGCGGCGACGGACCCCGCCAGATACAGCGCCAGCACGACGACGGCGGTCGCCCCGGCGGCGATCCCGGAGGCGCGCCCCCCGTCGCGGGTCTCCTCGTTCATCGTCAGGCACACGTCCCAGCCCCAGAACGCGAAGATCGACAGGCTCAGCCCCACCGCGAATGCCGAGAAGGAACCGATATTCAGGGGGTTGAACCAATCCCAGCTGAACGCGGGGGAGCCGGCCTGGCGGCCCGCCTGGCCGAGGGCGGCGGCGAAGAACCATGCCAGCACCAGGACCTGCAGGAGCACCAGTGCCAGCTGCACGCCGCGCGTGGTGTGCAGCCCGCGGCTGGACACCCAGACGGCCGCAGCCACGAGGGCGAGGCAGGTGGCGATGTTGACCAGCGGGTCCGCCGCGAGTTCGGCGAGTTCCGGCCGGCCCGTCGCCTGCGCGAGGCACAGGTAGAGGAAGTCGACGGCGACCCCGGCGAGGTTGGAGAGCACGATGATGTTCGCGGCCAGCATCGCCCATCCGCCCATCCATCCGGCGCGCGGTCCGAAGGCCTTCCACGTCCACGTGAACGTGGTGCCGTTGTCCGGCATGGCGGCGTTGAGCTCGCGGTAGCCGAGCGCGACGAGGAACATCGGGATGAAACCCACGATGAAGATCGCCGGCAGGTGGTTGCCGACCGCCTCGGCCGTGGGGCCGACGGACGAGGTCAACACGTAGGCCGGGGCGATGGTGCTGACGCCGATGACGACCGCAGCGGCGAGGCCGATCTGCCCGCCGCGGAGCCCCTTTCCGGGGCCGGCCGGGTCTCCGGCCACGCCG
This sequence comes from Arthrobacter halodurans, assembly GCF_041877255.1. NCBI lineage: Bacteria > Bacillati > Actinomycetota > Actinomycetes > Micrococcales > Micrococcaceae > Arthrobacter > Arthrobacter halodurans. The sequence continues at coordinate 35,514 of NZ_JBHDLJ010000017.1, read as the reverse complement.
GAACGGATCGCGTTGTTGGTGCCGAGCGCGGCGCCGGAACCGGGCGCGGCAATGGTGCGCTGGATGCTGCTCATGGGGTCCCCTTCGTGGGAGGCGAGACGTCTAGAACTGGACGGAGCGGTGTGTGACGCGGCCTCCGAGGACGGTCAGGGCGATGGGCGCCTCGGCGAGCTCGTCCGGCGGGGCGGCGAGCGGGTCCACGGTGAAGGCCGTGAAGTCCGCACGCTGGCCGACGGCAATCCGGCCGGCCCGGCCAGTCTCCCCCGCCGCGGCGGCGGCCATGGTGGTGTACCCCTCGAGGGCCATGCGCGCCGTCAGAGATTGGCCGGGCAGGACCGGGTCGACGTCGGGTCGTCCGGCCGGACGGCGTAGCTGGGCGTCGGCGAGCACCGCTCGGGCGTCGTAGGGGGCCACGGGCCAGTCGGAGCCGAGGGCGAGGACCGCGCCGGCGTCGCGGAGGTCGCGGGTGCGGAAGGCGCGGTTGGCGCGCTCCGTTCCCAGCCGTTCGGACCAGTTGTCGCTGTGGTCCGCCGCCGTGTAGTGGGTGCAGTGGGTGGGCTGCATGCTGGCGGTCACCCGGTGTCGGGCGAACAGCGGGACGAGGTCATCGGGGATGGTCTCGATGTGTTCGATCCGGTGGGGCGTCCGTGTGCGTGCGGCTCCGGCCAGGGTCTCGAGCGCGAAGCGGACACCCGCGTCGCCGATGGCGTGCGTCGCGGTCGGCACGCCGGCTTCGGCGAGGTGGCGCACCGCCCAAGCGTATTCGTGCGGGTCCGGCCAAAACGGCGCCGTGGACTCGCCGTGCGAGTCCGGGGCCTGGAGCCAGGCGGTGCCGCCGTCGATGGTGCCGTCGATCATGAACTTCACGCCGTCGACCTTCCAGTCCCGCCCGCCGCGGCGCTGCAGGGCGACGAACTCGTCCAGCTCCTCCGTACCGACGCCGGGAAAGCAGAACGGGGCGCAGCGCAGTCTCAGGGCCAGCGCTCCGTCGCCATCCAGCGACGCCAAGAGCTCGCCGCTGTCCTCTTCGAAGTCCATGACATGCGCGCCGACGAGCCCGGTGGCGGCCATGTCGCGAAAAATCCGCGCCAGCCGGGCCCGGCGGTCTGCAGGCGCGGCCCGGGGCACGTGGTCGAAGACCAGGTTCACGGCCGCGTCCTCGAGCAGCTGCCCGGTTGGGGTTCCTGTTTCGTCGCAGACCACCTCGGCGGCCTGGTCGAACGCCACCGGTCCCGTCACGCCGGCCCGCCGCAAGGCCGCCGTGCTGGCGAGCCCGGAATGGGCGTCTGAGAAACGGATGAACACAGGCCGGTGCGGTGCCGCGTCTTCGAGAAGCGCGTTGTGCACCTGGTTGCCGCCGAAGACGTTGGGATCCAGGCCCCAGCAACTGATCCATCCGTCCTTCCCGCTGTCGTCTGCGGCGGCCCGCCGCAGCTCGCGGGTCAGCTGTTCCAGTGAGGCGACGCCGGAGAGGTCGTGCCCCTCGCTGAAGGTCAGCCCCATGACGGGGTGCAGGTGGCCGTCCACGAGACCGGGGGTCAGGGTGGATTTCCCGAGATCGATGGTTTCCGCTCCTCCGCCGGCCCATGCCTTGGCGCGGCGTCGGTCGCCGAGTTCGGCGACGACGCCGTGACGGACCAAGACGGCCTGCACGCGTTCGGCGCCGCTGTCCGTGTCCGCGTCGAGGGTGTGGACGGTGTCCGTGAGCAGGACCAGGTCGCGTCCATCGCGGTTCGTCACTTGGCCTCCTCCATGACGTTGACGGGTTCGGCGGGGGCGGTCTGTGCGCCGCCGTGCTCGCTGACGCCGCTGCGCCGCGAGACGATGAGCAGGGCAGCGCCAAAGACGAGACTGGGGATGGCGGCCAACAGGCCGAACTCGAGCAACCCGACGTTCTCGATCAGGACGCCACCGACCACGGGACCGAGCGCGATGCCTGTGATGTAGACGCCGGAGACCAGCGCGACGCTGCGCCCGGAGATGTCCATGCGGGCGGCCAGGGCGAAAACCAGCGAGAGCACCGCGCCGTACATGACCCCCCAGACGACAATCGCCACGGCGTACACCCCGGGGGCGGTGGTGGTCACGATGAGGAACTTGCTCACGGAGCTGACCAACACGATCCCGAAGATCGACCAGGAACGACCGATGGTGCGCAGGGCGATCGGGGCCAATAAGGCGCCCGCGAGGCCACCAACGATGTTGAGCGAGATCAGGAGCGACGACTGCTCGGGCGCCAGACCCACGTGCGTGGTCGCGAGCAGTTCGGTCATGGCGTAGACCATGTCCTCGGTCATCGACCAGAGACCGAAAACCAGCGCCAGGACGATCGCGAGTCCTCCGATGCGGGTCGCCTTGCCCTTCCTCTCCGGCGAGTCGGCGTCGGCCGGCGTGGGAACGTCCACCACGGCGGCCGCGGGGGTGGGGACGGTGCCCGGTGTCTTGCGCAGCGAGGGCAGACCGCCGGCGGTCAGGAGACCCGCGAGGCCCAGGACGGCCGGGACGGCCAGAATCAGACGGAGGTTCTGGCCCAGAACCGGAATGACCGCAAGCAGCAGGGCCGCGAAGAGGCGGTTGGCGATCATCACGACGCTTGAGGTCTTGTCCGGATCCTCCGTCGCGGCAGAGGCTGCGGTGGCGGCGGAGACGGTGATGCCCGCTCCGACGCCACCGACGATGACGCCGAGCGACACGGCGGTTGCCGTCATGGTGAGCGCGGCAAGGCCAAAGCCCGACACCAGGATGGACAGGCCGATGCGCGCCAGCAGCGGACGCGAAAAGCGGGCCACCACGGTGTTTGTGGCGAAGATGCCGGCGGCGGTCCCTAGGGACATGGCGGTCGCCAGTCCGGCCGCCGCGGAGATATCGAAGCCGAGGTCCGCGACGAGCGCGCCGATCATGACGGGGACGAGGTTGGCCGCCAGCAGGGCGAGGACCCAGGTGCCGAGGAACGCGACGACGACGCGCGGCCGCAGGGCGGTCAGGTGTGGGGCAGGGGTTGCCATGGGATCTCCTGGTTGAACGGGAAGCGAGGGGTCGGTGGGTCGCGGCCGGTGGACCGACCGCGCCGATGGCTAGAGGGCCGGCTGCTGCTGGGTGATGCAGTGGATGCCGCCGCCGCGGGCGAAGAGTTCGCGCGCGTCGACGCCGACGACCTCGCGCCCGGGGTAGGCGGCGCGCAGGATGGCGAGGGCGGCGTCGTCGTGCGGGTCGTCGAAGGTGCACGCGACGACGCCGCCGTTGACGGCGAGGTGGTTGAGGTAGCTGTAGTCGACCCAGCCCTCGTCGTCGCGGAGCGTGGCGGGCGCGGGGACGGGAACGATGTTCCACGGCCGGCCGGCGGCGTCGGTGGTGGTTTCGAAGACCTCGCGGACGCGCCGGCTGACCTCGTGGTCCGGGTGGTCGGGGTTGCGCTGGTCGTGGACCAGCACCGTGCCGGGGCTGGGGATGGCGGCGACGATGTCGACGTGGCCCCGGGTGCCGAAGCGGCCGTTGTCCCGGGTGAGGCCGCAGGGCAGCCAGATGGTTTTCGTCGCGCCGAGCAGCCGGGCGAACTCGGCCTCGACGTCCGCCCTGGTGGCGCCCGGGTTGCGTCCGGGGTCGAGCTGGACGGTCTCGGTGGCCAGGACGGTGCCCTCGCCGTCGACGTGGATGCCCCCGCCCTCGTTGACGATCCCCGCCGCGACCCGCGGCACGCCGGCGAGTGCCGCGACCTCGGCGGCGATCCCGGAGTCCTTGTCCCAGGCGGCCCAGTCCTGCGCGCCCCAGCCGTTGAAGCCCCAGTCGACGGCCGCCATCCCGCCGTCCGCGTCCCGGACGAACGTGGGGCCGATGTCGCGCATCCACGCGTCGTTGAGGGGGCGGAGGACGTGGTCGACGGTGTCGCCGAGGTGTCGGCGGGCGTCCGCCTCCGCGGCCGGGTCCACGACCAGGGTGACCGGGGCGAACCGGGCGACGGCGCGGGCGGTGTCCGCCCACGCGCGCCGGGCCGCCTCCGCCTGTTCCTCGGTGTCGCCAAGGGTGTAGCCGCCGGCGGGGAACGCCATCCAGACCCGCTCCTGGGCGGAGGTCTCGGCGGGCATCGCGTACGTCGCGGTCGCGTTGGTGGACATCTCAGGCGCCCTTCGTGGTGGCGAGGTCCGCGGGGGAAGGCGTCCCATAGGCGGGGTCGGTCTCCGCGACGGGCCGCGTGATCGCGGCGTAGGTGTCGGGGCGGCGGGTGCGCAGGAAGGGGAACAGGGTGAGCCAGTCGCGGCGCTGGTCGAGGTCCAGCCGCGCGACCAGCACTGCGGAGTCGTCGCGCGGGGCGCGGGCGAGGATGCGGCCGAAGGGATCCGAGATGAAGGAGGACCCGTAGAACGTCAGCGACCCCTCGTCGCCCCAGCGGTTGGGGACGATCATGAACAGGCCGTTGGCGATGCCGTTGCCCACGATGGTCTGCCGCCACAGCGGCTCGGTGTCGAACGCCGGGTGGTCTGGCTCGGAGCCGATGGCGGTCGGGTAGGCCACCGCGTCGGCGCCGGCCAGGGCGTAGATGCGGGCCGGTTCGCTGAACCACTCGTCCCAGCAGGTGGGCAGTCCCAGACGCAGGCCTCCGAGGCCCTCGGGGGAGTGGACCGGGTAGGGATCCTCGGCGGGGCCCGGGCGGAAGTACTTGTCCTCGTGGTAGCCGGCCGTGCGCGGGATGTGCAGCTTGTGGGTGGCGCCGGCGAGGGTGCCGTCCGGGGCCACGAGGATCGCGGTGTTCAGGCCCAGCCCGTCGGGCCCGTCGACGCGCTGGAAGAGGGAGGCGTGGACGTGGATGCCGTGGCGGGCGGCCTGCCCGGCGGCGAACCGGAACGTGGGGCCGTTCCGGAGGTCCTCGGCGGTGGCGGCCGGGGCGCCCTGCGGCAGGCGGTCCGCCGGGTAGCGGGAGAGCGTGAGCTCCGGCAGGAACACCGCCTGCGCCCCGTGGGCCGCGGCGCGGGCGATGCCGTCGGCGAGTTCGGCGCGGACCGCGTCGGCGTCCGGCTGCCACCGGTGCTGGACCAGCCCGACGACGACGGTGCCGCGGTCGGCCGGCTCGGTGCGGCATGCGGAGGCGGGCGGGGTGAGGTTGACGATTTCGCGCATGGTCTTCCTTGGCTGTCTGGCGGTGCCGCGTGGGCCCCGCCGTAAACGAATATGATTCGTTATCGAGTATGAGGCGGGTCACGTCCGACGCGCAAGAGGTAAAACGAATATGATTCGTCAGAAGAGTGTTTTGCCGCCCGCTCACCCCAACCCGACCGCCCAGGAGGCAAACGATGCCCCGCCCCAGCACGCCGAAGCTTTCCCCCACGCTGATCGCGCGCGCCGCGCTGAGACTCGTGGACAAAAAGGGCGAGTTCACCATCCCGGAGCTGGCCGCGGCACTGCAGGTGCGCCCGTCCTCGCTGTACAACCACGTGGGCGGCAAGGGCGAGATCGTCGAGTTGATGCGCGGCGAGGCGATGTCCGCGGTGGGTCTGCCGAGCGATCCCGCAGCGGGCGACTGGACGGACGTGGTCCGCGGCATCGCCGTCGAGTACCTGAACTCCTACTCCCGGCATCCGCGCCTGATCCCTCTGCTGACCAGCCACACCGTGCGGGACAGGACCACGCTGCGGGTCTACGACGCGCTGGCGGAGGCGTTCGCCGCGGCCGGTTTCGACGCCGCGGAACGGCTTCAGGCCATCACGATCCTGGACTCGTTCGTGATCGGGTCTGCGCTCGACGCCGCCGCGCCGGCCGTGGTGTGGGAAGCCGACGCGGAGGCCGGAGACGCCTTCCGCGAGGCGCTGGACGCGGGGCTGACGGTCGAGGACCGGGCCCGGACGACCTTCCTCGCAGGTTTGGAGCTCCTGCTGGCGGGATTCCGGCAGGCGAGCCGCTCGGCGGGCGGGGGTGCCGGACCCGTCGGTGGTGGGGCGGACTGAGGCGGGACGCCTCGCTCTACGCAGTCCCGCCGTCGGTCGGCAGGTCCTCCAGCGGCCCGCTCGGAAGATGGACCCACCCCTCCCGTAGGGCGATTGCCTTCTCCCCGGCGTCGGGGCGGAAGGTGCGGCCGGTGGCCGCGGCGCGGGCCGTCAGGGACGCCATCACGGCGTCGAAGAGGTCGTCCGACGCGATGAGGTCGTCCGCGTAGCCCGCCACGTCCAGCCAGGGGGCCGCCGCCCGGAGCTGGCGCAGGACGCCGCGCCGGACCTCGGCCTCGGCGGCGCCGGTGCCCTTGTACTTCTTCGCGGCAATGCCCCAGAGCTTCAGCGACGCGGCGGGGTAGACCTCCGCGAGTTTGCCGGAGCCGTCGAGTGGCTGGACCGACGACGCGTTCGCGATCTTGGCCTGGATGACCGCGCAGCGCATCGCCGGATGCGCCAGCCGATCGGCCGAGACGCTCAGCGGGATGAGGCCGGTCTTGCCCGTCACGAACCGGTCGGTGTCCCGGTAGGCCAGGAGCCGGCGGCCGGCGATGCCGTCATGGCGGAGGACGGCGTCCGCGTCCCCGCCCGCATGGCCCAGGAGGAACGGCACCAGAGCCTGCGGCCACCCCAGGGGGCAGTCGATGCCCGTGGAGTCCGTACCCGCGAACAGGCCGACGATGGCCTCGTCGGTCACGCCGAGTTCCAGATGCACCAAGTGCGCGCCCTCGGGGGTCCACTCGATGACGGCCGCCGCGGTCTTCTTCGGATCCGCGGCTAGGTCGATGCCCAGCGTCTTCATGGGGCCACTGTAGGGGGCGGCGGGCGGAGCAGGGCCAGCCCACCTACTGCCCCGTCCCGCCGTCCCCTATCGTGGGGCCATGCCTGAAATGCCCGAGGTGCAGGGACTCGTCGACTTCCTGCGGTCGAAACTCCTGCCGCCCGACGCCGCGCCGGCCACGGTCGCGCGGGTGGAGGTCCTGTCCTTCTCGGTGCTGAAAACCGCGGACGTCCCGCTGTCCGCGCTCTCCGCCGGTCCGGTGTCCGGCGTCGAACGGCGCGGCAAGTTCATCGTCCTGGCCGCCGGCGACGCGCACCTGGTGATGCACCTGGCGAAGGCCGGCTGGCTCCGCTGGTCCGATGCGCTCAAGCCCGGCCCCTTGCGGCCGGGCAAGGGCCCGATGGCCCTGCGCGTGCGGTTCGAGGCCGGTGGCCCGGACCAGCCGGGATTCGGCCAGCCGGGGTTCGACCTGACGGAAGCCGGCACCACGAAGTCGCTGGCGGTCTACGTCGTCCACGACCCGCTCGAGGTGCCCGGCATCGCCCGGCTGGGGCCGGAGGCGCTCGACGTCGACCGCGAGGCCTTCGCGGGGCTGCTGGCATCGCACAACGGGCAGATCAAGGGCCTGTTGCGGGACCAGTCGGAGATCGCCGGGATCGGCAACGCGTACAGCGACGAGATCCTCCACGCGGCCCGGCTTTCGCCCTTCGCCATCGCCTCGAAGCTCGGGCCCGACGAGGCGGAACGGCTGTTCGAGGCCCTGCATGCGGTGCTGGAGTCCGCGGTCGCCGGCGCGGCGGGCCAACCCGCGGCGGAGCTGAAGGACTCCAAGCGCCGGGCCATGCGCGTGCACGGCCGCGCCGGCGAGCCGTGCCCGGTGTGCGGGGACACGGTCCGCGAGGTGTCCTTCGCGGACTCCTCGCTCCAGTACTGCCCGACGTGCCAGACCGGCGGCAAGCTGCTCGCGGACCGGAGGACGTCGAAGTTCCTCAAGTGAGCCGGAGGCGAAGCGACGAGCTACAGCGACGCCCCGCCGCAGATCGTGATCGTCTGGCCGGTGATCCGACGACCGTGACCTCTCCCGCCGGAGTCGGGACGAGGCCCGGTCCGCTCAGAGGGATTCGCAGATAACCACGAGAGGTGGGGGACTCGTGTCCCAGCCAGGGACCTGTTGCGCCAGTTCGTCCACGGTGGGACGCATGCCCCTGGTCTTCATGACCCAGGCGTCCGTCAGGTTCCTCAGGGACAGCAGCGGACTGTAGTCCTTGTCGTCCACGATCAACCCCAGAAGCTTGAGCACCCGCAGTTGCGGAAGGTCCTTGATGAAAGACAGCGAGTCGATGTGGGCGTTGCGGTCGCTGGCGAATTCCCCGCCGAGGACGAGGCTCCGCAGGTTCCGCAGTGTCCCGAGAGGCGCCATGTCGTGGGCGTCGCGGAGCCCGGTGACTTCCAATGTCCGCAGGGACGGGTGGGAGTCCAGCGGTTCCATGCTGGCAACGCGCGGGGCGCTCTGAATCTGGAGTGTGTGCAGCTTCGGCATACACGCGATGGGGGAGAGGTTGCTGTAGTCGCCCCACTTGACCGATAGCTGTTCTAGCTGGGTCTGGCCGGCGAGCGTCTCGAACAGGCGGACGGGTGTCCGGGTCCCGAGAGTGAGCCGCTTGATGGTGGTCGGCCCGGCCGAGAAGAAGTCCATCCACTCCAGGACCAGTTTCCGTGCCTGGGTGGCGGTAAGCTCATGGTTTTGCGTCGCTGCGACCACGGCGTCCTCCGTGCCCCGATAGTCCGACGGGTGCTCGAGGACTTCCGCTGGCGCGCTCCCTGGTGTCGTCACCGGACCATTGTGCACATCCCGCCATGAACGCGCGCTCGCACGACGCGTCCGTGGCACCCCCGCACGCAGAAGGGGGCCTCCGAATTCACGGAGGCCCCCTTCTGCGTGGAGCGGCCTGCGTGGCCGCATACCGCCCTAGCGGCGCTTGCGCTGCTTGCCGCCGCGCGTGGTGGTCTGGTTCTGGGTGGTCGCCTGCGTGCCGTCGGGCTGGCGGTCGCGGACCTTGCGGACGAGCCACAGGACGATCGGCATCGCCACGGACGCCAGGCGGAAGAGTCGCAACATGTTTGCTCCTTGGTGATCCGAAATTACTTACAACGTAAGCATAGCCGCCGCGGGATGCCGTAGATTTTCCCTAGCGGCGGCCGCAGGGGCCGCCCGGAGCGAAAGGTCCGCGATGACCAGCAACGACAGCACCCACCAGCAGGGCGAAAAGCACGACGAGGACGTCGTCTCCGATCCGGCGCTGAACGACGAGCAGGGTCAGGAGTGGTCCGACGAGGGCGGTGCCACCACCGAGGGTCCCGCGACGTCGGACGACTGACCCCCGGACGGCCGACCTAGCCCCGCCGCGCCCCGGCCGCGTTCCGCGCCGCCAGGATGTGCGTACGCATGATCGCCTCGGCCCACTCGCCGTCGCGGGCCTCGGCCGCGGCGACGAGCTCGGCGTGGTGGTTCATGCTGCGCTGCAGGGCCTCCGGCGTGTACTGCCGGAACGTGTGCGCCACGACGGCGGGCCGCATGAGGGACTGCAGGGCCGTGGCGAAGTGGCGGTTTCCGCAGCGGTCCACGAAGACCCCGTGGAACGCGGCGTTCAGCGCGCCCAGCTCGTCGAGCCGGCCGGCGCGCACCACGTCCTCCATCCGCGTGGAGAGCGACGCGAGCTCGCGCACGTCGTCGTCCGTCATCCGCGGCACGGCCAGCAGGGCGGCGTGCGGCTCGAAGCCGGCGCGCACGTCGTAGAGCCCGGCGACGTCGTCCGGGGTGAAGGACACCACCTGCGCGCCCTTGTTCTTACTGATCTCCACCAGGCCCTCGGCGGCGAGCCGGTTCAGCGCCTCGCGGATGGGCGTGCGGCTCACGCCGAAGCGCTCGGCGAGCGTCGCCTCGCGCAGCCACGACCCGGCCGGCAGCTCGCCGCCCGCGATCAGCTGGCGCACCTGCTCGTACGCGCCCTCACCAGTCGAGGCCATGCCCGTGGGCGCCGTGCCCGTCGGCACCACTGCCGTCTCGGTTGCCGCGGATTCCATGCCCTTCACCGTAGCGCCACTCACCCCTGGGCCGGGGCATCCGGCCAGCGCGCTGCCGCCAACCCGTCGCGCGTCCCGCCGCGCGAGACGAACGACGCCGACGGCCGGCCGGTGAGCTCCACGGCCCGCGCGACCGCCAGCATGTACCGTTCCAGGTCGATACCCGTCTCGATCCCCAGTCCGTCGCAGAGGTGGATGAGGTCCTCGAGCGGCGCGTTCCCCAGCACGGTGGGATCGCCCGGGAACCACAGGTCCCCGCCGAGCCCGGCGAACGAGCCCTCCAGCCACGACGCCCCGGCCATCATCGACGCCATCGCGTTCGCGGGCGCGAAGCCGTTGCGGTTGTGGAGGTGCACGCCGACGTCCAGGTGCGGGAACAGCGCGCGGGCCTCCGCGACGCCCTCGTACATCTCGCCCGGCACCTCCTCCCCGGACGTCGCGGCGAGGTAGACCGCCGCGGCCCCGGCGTCGTCCGCGGCGCGCAGCACGCGCAGGCGCTCCCCGCGCGGCACGGGGCCGCGGGCCGGCGCGAAGAACGCGCAGGCCACCGCGACCACCAGCCGGGTGCTCGTGGACGCCGCCAGCTCGCCGATGCGTGCCAGGTCCGCCAGGATCTGGTCCACGGTGAGCCGCTGGTTGCGCAGGCTCACCTGCTCGTCCGCGGAGACGACGACGACGAGCTCGTCCAGCCCGCACTCGACCGCGCGCTGCGCCCCGCGCAGGTTGGGGGCCAGGCCCCGGTAGACGACGCCGGGCACGCGCGGCACCAGGTCCATCAGCTCGGCGGCGTCGGCGAGCTGGGGGAGGACCTTGGGGTGGGCGAAGGAGACGGCCTCGATCTCGCGCACGCCCGCGTCGAGGAGCAGGTGGACCAGCTCCAGCTTGTCCTCGGTGCGCAGGGTGTGGTCCACGGACTGCAGGCCGTCGCGCAGCCCCACCTCGACGAGCCGGACCGAGGAGGGGAGGCCGGGGATGCTCACGCCACGCCCCGTTCGCGCAGCGCCGCGAGCGCCGCGCCGTCCACGCCGAGCTCCGCGAGGACCTCCGCGGTGTGCTGCCCCAGCGGCGGTCCCGGCCAGCGGACGGTGCCGGTGGTGCGGCTCAGCTTGGGGAACACGTTCTGCATCGAGACCGGTCCGAGGATGGGGTGGTCCACCTCCGTGATGGACCCGCGGGCACGGTACTGCGGGTCGGTGAGCATGTCCACGGGGCGGAAGATCTTGCCGCACGGGACCCCGTGCAGGTCCAGCGCCTCGTGCAGCGGGTCCGCGTCCTGCCCCAGCGTGTACTCGGCGATCAGGGCGTCGAGTTCGGCCTGCCGCTCGCCGCGCGCGCCGTGTGTGGCGTACCGCGGGTCGGTGGCGAGCTCCGGCTGCCCGATCGCTTCGGCCAGCCGGACGAACACCGTGTCCTGGTTGGCGGCGATCAGGAGCCACTGGCCGTCGCGCGTCGGGTAGATGTTGCTCGGCGCGACGTTGGGCAGGACCGCGCCGGTGCGCTCGCGCTGGTAGCCGGAGACCTGCCATTCCGGCACCAGCGACTCCATGACCCCGAGCACCGACTCGTAGATCGCCGAGTCCACGATCTGCCCCCGCCCGCTCCGCTCGCGCTCGCGCAGCGCGGCGAGCGCGCCGATGGTCGCGAACAGCGCGGCCAGCGTGTCGCCGATCGAGATGCCCATGCGCGACGGCGGCGTCGACGGGTCCCCGACGACGTAGCGCAGGCCGCCCATCGCCTCGCCGATGGCGCCGTATCCGGCGCGCTGCGCGTAGGGCCCGTCCTGGCCGAAGCCGGAGACGCGCACCATGACCAGGCCGGGGTTGAGCTCGCTCAGCGCCTCGTAGCCCAGCCCCCAGCGCTCCATGGTGCCCGGGCGGAAGTTCTCCAGCACGACGTCGGCGCCCGCGATCAGCCGGCGGGCGAGGTCCTGGCCCTCCGCCTCGCGCAGGTTCAGGGTCACGGAGCGCTTGTTGCGCCCGACCACGGACCACCAGAGCGACTCTCCCCGTGGGAGCTCCCGACCCCACTGGCGCAGCGGATCGCCCTTGGCGGGGTCCTCGATCTTCACGACGTCGGCGCCCAGGTCCCCGAGCATCTGGCCGCAGAACGGTCCGGCGAGCAGCTGACCCATCTCGACGACGCGCAGACCGGCCAGCGGGCCGGTCGCCGCGGGGGCGTCGGGCGTGGCGTCGCCGTGTGACCGGCCGTCCGCGGTGTGTGCTGCGTCGCGGTGATCCACGATGACCTCCTGGGAATCCGGGGAAGGGGGTCGGCCGGAGAGCGGCACGCGACCCATAACGTATACAACTTCCCACCCGCACCGCCAGCAGTCAAGGCAACAGTGCGGCGGCCGAACCAAGTTGTATGCAATCCCTTGACGGGCCGGGAAACGCCGCCCTACGCTGAACCCGAGTCGGTGTGATGCGGGCCATACCGCGCGTTGACTGGACCCCGGTTGGCTAAATCTCCCGTTGGCTAGACCCACAGTGGCCCCGGCCACGGAACCTAGGAGTACTGATGGCGTTTCGGCTTGGAGTGGACGTCGGCGGCACGTTCACCGACATTCTTCTCATCAACGAGGACACCGGCGAGACCTACCGGTACAAGACCTCGTCCACACCCGAGGACCAGTCGATCGGGGTGCTCCACGGGATCGAGGAGGCCTGCAAGGCCGCCGGCGTGTCCCCGCACGAGGTCCGCGAGGTGTTGCACGGCACCACGGTCGCGACCAACGCGATCCTCGAGCAGAAGGGTGCCCGCGTCGGCCTGGTGACGACGCGCGGCTTCCGGCAGGTGTTGCAGATCGCGCGCTCGTTTGTCCCCGGCGGCCTTGCCGGCTGGATCATCTGGCCCAAGCCCGAACCCCTCGCGGACCTCGAGGACACCGTGGAGGTGACCGAGCGCGTGTCCACCACCGGGGAGGTCATCACCGCCCTCGACGAGGACGACGTCCGCACACAGCTGCGGAAGCTCCACCGGCAGGGCATCGAGGCCCTGAGCATCAGCCTCATCAACGCCTTCGCCAACGGCGACCACGAGGGGCGCATCGCCGAGATCGCCGCCGAGGAGCTGCCGGGCATTCCCGTCTCGCGGTCCTCGGTGGTCCTGCCGGAGCTGCGCGAATACGAGAGGACCATCACCACCGTCGCCAATGCCTACGTGCAGGGCCAGGTGTCCCGCTACGTCGGGAACCTCGAGTCCAAGCTCGGCGGCGCCGGCATGGACGCCCACCTGTCCATCCTGCGCAGCGACGGCGGCCTGGTCTCCGGAAAGGTCGCCGCCGACAACCCCGTCTCGCTGCTGCTGTCCGGCCCCGCCGGCGGCGTCACCGGGGCGGTCTGGGCCGCCGAAAAGGCCGGGTTCCGCGACCTGCTGACCTTCGACATGGGCGGCACGTCGACCGACGTCGCCCTGGTCCAGGACCTGACGCCGCGCATCGGGCGCGAGACGACGGTCGGGGACCTCACGGTCCGCGCCACCTCCGTGGACGTGCGGACCGTGGGCGCCGGCGGCGGCTCGATCGCCCACGTCCCGCCGCTGACCCAGGCGCTGCGCGTGGGCCCGCAGTCCGCGGGCGCGGTGCCCGGACCGGCGTCGTACGGCAAGGGCGGCTCCGAGCCCACGGTGACCGACGCGAACGTCGTCCTCGGCTACCTGCCCTCGCAGCTGGCCGGCGGCGAGATCGGCCTCGACACCGCCGCCGCGGAGACCGCCGTCAACACCATCGCCGAGGCCATTGGGCTGGGCAGCACCGAGGCGACGGCCGCCGGCATCATCGACATCGTCAACGAGAACATCTACGGCGCGCTGAAGCTCGTCTCCACGCAGCAGGGGTTCGACCCGCGCGACTTCGCCCTGGTGGCGTTCGGCGGAGCCGGCCCCCTGCACGCCAACGCGCTGGGCCGGCTGACCGGCGCCTGGCCGGTGATCATCCCGCCGTCGCCCGGCGTGCTCTGCGCCTACGGCGACGCCACGACCAGCCTGCGCGACGAGTCCGCCCGGACCCTCGTGCGCCGCTTCAGCGAGCTCGACGACGCCCAGCTGCGCGGCATCCTGGGCGAGCTCGCCGAGACCGCGCGCGAGTCGCTGCTCGCCGCGGGGCTCGACGCCGGCGACCTCACCACCACCTACACCGCGGACCTGCGCTACCACGGGCAGGGCTTCGAGATCCCGATCACGATCGACCTCGACCGGTTCGACGGCACCGGCGGTACGCGGGGCCTCGAGGAACTGCGCGGCTCCTTCGACGCCGAGCACGAGCGGCTCTTCGCGTTCCTGCTGGACAACGAGCACGAGCTGGTCACCGCGCGCGCCACCGTCAGCGGGCCGCGCCCCGACGTCGCCTCGCCGGTCCTCGAGGACGGCGGGCCGAACCCGGCGGAGGCCGCCCGCGGCCGGCACAGCATCTGGGTCGACGGCGCGCCCGTCGACGCCACGATCTACGACCGCCACCTCCTGAAGGCGGGCAACGTCGTCGTCGGGCCGGCCGTGATCGCCGAGATGGACTCCACCACGCTGGTGCTCCCGGGGCACGCGGCGACCGTGCACCCCCACGGGAGCCTGCTGCTCCGCCCGACCGCCGACACCCCCGACGCCCCCGAGGCCGCCCTCGTCGGCGCCGCCAGCGACACCTCAAAGGACTGACACCATGGCACAGCTCATCGAAACCGCCTCGACGCCGCTGAACGCGGTGGACGTCGACGTCGTCACGCTCGACCTCATCGAGAACGCCCTGCGCAGCGCCCGCTACGAGATGGACGAGACCCTGTTCCGCACCGCGCTCAGCCCGGGCATCCGCGAGCAGCACGACGAGTTCCCGCTCATCGCCGATCCCGAGGGCAAGATGATCGTCGGGCAGTTCGGGCTGTCCATCCCCGACTTCCTGGAGAACTTCAACGGGACCATCGAGGAGGGCGACGTGCTGATGACGTCCGACCCCTACTCCTGCGGCGCCGCGATCAGCCACGCGAACGACTGGCTGGTGGTGATGCCGATCTTCTTCGAGGGGCGGATCGTGGGCTGGGCCTCGCAGTTCGGCCACATGACCGACGTCGGCGGCAAGACGCCCGCGTCGATGCCCACGGACGCGCGCACCATCTTCGAGGAGGGCGTCATCATCCCGCCCTTCAAGCTCTACCGCCAGGGCGAGCGCGACGACACCGCGCTCGGCATCATCCTCAACCAGGTCCGCAAGCCGGACTGGAACCGCGCGGACCTCAACGGCATCGTCGCGGCCTGCCGGACGGCGTCGCGCCGCGTGCAGGAGATGTGCGCGCGGTTCGGCGTCGACACCTACACGTCGGCGCTCAACGCGCTCCTGGACCGCAATTACCGCGCCATGAAGACCCTGCTGGCGCTGGTGTTTGAGGAGGGCAAGCCGCTCACCTTCACCGACTACATCGACGACGACGGCCGCGGATACGGCCCGTACGAGCTGACGATGACGATCACCCGCACCGGCGACAAGGTGCTGATCGACCTGACGGGCAGCAGCCAGCAGGCGCAGGGCCCGATCAACTACTACATCAACGAGAACTTGATCCGGATGTTCTTCGGGATCTACATGATCACGGTCGCCGACCCGCAGATCCTCTGGAACGACGGCTTCTACCCGCTGGTCGACGTCGAGATCCCGGACAACTCGTTCTGGAAGCCGAAGTACCCGGCCGCGCTCAACGGGCGCAACCACGGGATCGGCCGGCTGTTCGACCTGTTCGGCGGGCTGCTCGGCCAGGCCAACCCGGACCTGCTCAATGCCGCCGGGTTCTCCTCCTCGCCGCACTTCATGTACTCCGGCAACTACAGCCAGGGCGAGCGCAAGGGCGAGTGGTTCCAGCTCTACTCGATCGGCTTCGGCGGCATCCCCGGGCGCCCGGTGGGCGACGGCCCTGACGGGCACTCGCTCTGGCCCTCGTTCGTCAACATCCCCTGCGAGTACCTCGAGTCCTACTACCCGCTGATCATCGACCGCTGGGAGACGGTCGCCGACACCGGCGGCGCGGGCCTGCACCGCGGCGGCAACGGCGTCGACGTCTCCTACCGCTTCCTCGAGGCCGGCACGGTCGCCATCCACGACGACCGCTGGCTCACCTACCCCTGGGGTGTGCGCGGCGGCGAGCCCGGCGCGCGCGGCACCAAGTGGATCGAGAAGCCGGACGGCTCGACGGTGGTGCTGCCGTCCAAGGTGCACGACTACGCGGTGCACCCCGGCGATGTGCTGCACTTCGTGACCTGGGGCGGGGGAGGGTGGGGCGACGCCCTGCAGCGCGACCCCGAGCTGGTCTGCAAGGAGGTGCGTCGCGGCCTGGTGACGCGGGAGGGGGCGCGGCGCTACGGCGTCGTCTGCTCCGAGGAGGGCGTGCTCGACGCCGGCGCCACCGAGGCGCTGCGCGGCGAGCTGCGCTCGACCCGCGAGGAGCCGCTGCCGCTGTTCAACCGCGGGCCGGACATGGAGACCATCCTGGCGCGCGCGCTGGAGGAGACCGGCCTGCCCGCCCCGACCCCGCCGCTGCCGGTATGAGTTCCGGCGGCGCGGTTTCCGGGACAACCGGGGAGTCCGGGGATTTCGCGGAGGGCTTCGCGGCCCGCCTGAGCCCGGGCGCCCGGCCGGCGGTGCTCTCGATCGACCTGATGCGCGCCTACTTCGAGCCCTCCAGCCCGCTCTGCCTGCCCTCGGACGGGTTCCTGGCGACGGCGGGCCGTGTCCTGGCCGCGGCGCGCGCGGCGGGCGTGCCCGTGCTGCACACGGTGGTGCGGTTCGACGGCGAGGCGGACGGCGGCGTCTTCATGCGGAAGATCCCGGCGCTGCGCCTGCTCATCGGCGACAACCCGATGGGCCGCCCGATGCCGCAGGTCGATCCGGAGCCCGGCGAACCGGTGCTGGTGAAGCGGTTCGCCAGCGCGTTCTTCGGGACGGACCTCGCCGAGAGGCTGCGGGAGCTGGGAGTGGACACGGTCGTCGTGGTGGGCACCAGCACCAGCGGCTGCGTGCGCGCGACCGCGGTCGACGCGATCCAGCACGGCTTCATCCCGATCGTCGTCGCGGACGCCGTGGGCGACCGCGACGAGGCGGTCCACCGGGCGTCCCTCTACGACTTGCAGGCCAAGTACGCGGAGGTCATGGGCAGCGCGGACGTCATCGCCTATCTCGAGGAATCCAGCGCACCGGGCGGCGCCGCGGCCGGCTAGCCGGATCCCCGGCTGCGCGGAACGGCGGGATCGCGTAGTTTTTCCTCGGGAGGAACGAACCGCAGCGAGGCGCGACGTCGGCGCAGCCCGCTGTTGCGACGCCGAGGGAACAGGGAGGCCGCCATGGGCATCACCGACGAGAACCCCGCGGACATCCCGTCCCGCCTCGCGGCCGACGTGGTGCCGCGGTTCCGCACGCGCGGGGAGCTCTTCCGCTGAGCTTGGCGGACGCCGCGAACTACGTGTCCGCGGTGCGGCGGCTGCGCCAGATGCGCCCGCTCTGCCTCGGCCTGGGCCGCGCCGAGGAGTTCCGCGACTACGTCGCGTCGCTGCGCGAGGAGAACCGCCGGCGGCCGCGTTTCCTGTCCGAGCTGGACCGCGGGCTCGGCGGGCTGGCCTGACCCGTCAGATCCTCCGCTGCCGGGACATCGGGAACTCGCCGCGCACGGCGTCGACCCGCAGCGGGTCCAGATCCGCGATGCGCAGCCCCGCCTCCGTCCCGAGCTCCGCGACCACGCCGCCCATCGGATCCACCAGGACGCTGTGCCCCACCGAGATCGGGGCCGCTTGGCAGACCCCCGCGACGTACAGGCCGTTCTCTATGGCCCGCGCCGCCGTGAGCGTCTGCCACTGCCGGGTCTTCAGCTCGCCCGGCACCCACGACGCGCCCACCAGCAGCGCCCGGGCCCCGGCGTCGGACAGCGCCCGGGCGTGTTCCGGGAAGCGCAGGTCGTAGCAGGTCATCATGCCGAACCGGATGCCCCCGAGGTCGAAGAGCGCCGGCCGCGGCTCGGGCGCGGGCTTGATGAACCGCGACTCCCGGAACCCCTGCGCGTCGAAGAGGTGGATCTTGCGGTACGCCGCCAACAGCGTCCCGTCGCGGTCGAAGGCCACCAGCGTGTTGTGCGCCCGGCCGGGATCGTCGCTGGACTCGACCACCCCGGCCACGAGCGCGACGCCGTGCCGGCTGGCGGTCCGCGCCAGCGTGGAGCAGACGGGCCCGTCGAGCGGCTCGGCGACCGCCGGGAAGGAGGCGTCGATCGTCTTCTTCTCATAGGTCGCATACTCCGGCAGCACCAGCAATCGGGCGCCGTCCGCCGCGGCCCGCGCCGCGAGGCCGTCGATGGCGCGCAGGTTCGCGGCGACGTCGTGTCCCGAGGACATCTGGCCCAGTCCCACCCGCATGCCGCGTCCCGTCCCGGATCCGGCCGCGCTCAGGCGGCCACCTCTTCGGTCGCCTTCATCTCCGGGGGCGCCACGCGGAAGCCCCGCGTGATGACGGCCAGCACCACCACGCCCAGCGCCAGCCAGATCAGGCCGAGGGTCACGGCGTTCGCGTCCAGCTGCGAGAGGAGGAACGCGCAGACGACGGCACCGAGCACCGGCACCACGACGTAGCTCACCGGGTTCAGCGTCCGTCCGGCGCGGCCCTCGCGCACGTAGTGGAAAACCACGGCGACGTTGACCAGGGTGAACGCGGTGAAGGCCCCGAAGTTGATGAAGGAGGTCGACGTCGCCACGTCCAGGAAGATCGCGATCAGGCCGACCCCGCCGGTGATGAGCAGGTTGAGCACCGGGGTGTGGAAGCGGGGGTTGAGCCGCCCGAACACGCCCCGCGGCAGGACCGAGTCGCGGCCCATGGCGTAGAGCAGCCGGGACGCGCTGGCCTGGGCGGCCAGGCCGGACGCGAACTGGGCCGCCACCAGGCCGGCGAGGAACACGGCGCCGAACAGCGTGCCGCCGATCTGGAGGGCGATCTCGCTGGCCGCGGAGGCGGAGTCCTCGAAGACGCCGCCCGGGTGCACCAGCTGGGTGGCGTAGGAGACCACCACGAAGATGCCGCCGCCGATCAGCGCGATCAGCATGATGGCGCGCGGCATGTTCTTCCGCGGCTCCACGGCCTCCTCGGTCAGGGTGGTGACAGCGTCGAAGCCGAGGAACGAGTAGGCGGCGATGGCCGCCCCGGCCGTGATGGCGCCGAAGCCGGAGGTGGCGTTCATGAACGGCTCGGCGCTGAAGAGGCCGCGGACGCCTTCGTCGCTCACGACGTGCCCGATCGACAGGGCCACGAAGAACACGATCACCAGGAGCTGGAACGCCATCAACACGTAGTTGGCCTTGTCCGCCACCTTGATGCCCAGCACGTTCAGCACGGTCGTGACCAGGATGAACCCGATGATCCAGGCGGCGATCGGCACGGAGGGGAACTGCGCGCTCAGGTACGAGCCGCCGATCAGCCAGATCACCATCGGCAGGAACAGGTAGTCCAGCAGGATCGCCCAGCCGACCAGGAAACCTGCCCGCGGATCGATGGACTTGCGCACGTACGTGTAGGCGGAGCCCGCCACCGGGTACGCCACGGACATGCGGCCGTAGCTGTGCGCCGTGAACAGCATGGCGACCAGGGCCACCAGGTAGGCCGACGGCGCGGCGCCGCCCGTGGTCTCGGCGATGATGCCGAAGATCCCGAGGACGATCAGCGGGGTGAGGTACGCCAGCCCGAAGAGGACCAGCGAGGGCAGGGTGAGGGTCCGGGTCAGCGCGACGGCGGGGGACTTCGGAGGGGTGCTCATGGTGGGCTCCGTGCTCAGGGGTGGGTGGGGTGGACGGTGGTGGAGGGCTCCCAGCGCGCCGGGTCGATCCGGCCCTGGTAGACGGGCAGCTCGATGGCCGGCTCCCCGGGGCGGAACTGGGACCACATCCGGTTGACTCCGGCGGTCCCGTCGGAGCGGACGCGACCGACGGCATCGAGATCGAGCCCCGCGGCGAGGATCTCCGGCGCCTCCCCGGCGGCGTGGGCGACGACCTCGCCCTCGGGATCCACGATCAGGCTCTGGCCGCGGCCGACGGGCCCGGCGCAGTTGAGGCTGACCACGAACACCTGGTTGACGATCGCGTTGGCGCGGGCGAGGACGAGCTCCTGGCGGCGGTCCGGCGTCGTGGTCTTGACGACGTTGAGGATCACCTCGGCACCCATCCACGCCAGCTGGCGGCAGGTCTCCGGGTACCAGGCGTCGTAGCAGATGTTCAGGCCGACGCGGCCCTCGCCGCCGAGGTCGACGACGGCGAACCGGTCGCCGGGATCGTAGGGCTCGTGCGGGCGCCACGGGAAGATCTTGCGGTAGTAGCCCGCCAGCTCGCCGCGCGGGGACAGGACCAGTTGCGTGTTGAACAGCTGGCCCTCCGGTCCGCGCTCGCAGACGCTGCCCGGGACCAGCCACATCCCGAGGTCGCCGGCCAGCTCGCGCAGCTCGGCCACGCGGGGCCCGTCCAGCGGCTCGGCGCTGTCCCGGAGTGCCTCGGTGCGCTGCCGGTCCGGGTCGCCATCGCCGAAGAGGTGCAGCTCCGGGAACACCACCAGGCGGGTTTCCGGATGGTGCGCGACGGCGGCGCGCACCTCCTCGGCAAACGCCGAGACGGGTTCGCCGATCAGGCGCGGGGCCGCCTGGACCGCGACGAGGGGGAGGGTGCGCGTCATGGGATGCTCCGTCAGGGTGGGTCCGGCGGCGCCGGAATGGATGTGACCTGAGCGATATTAGTTCAAAGTGAACCAATAGAAAATAGGCGGCGGCTTTCGTAGAGTGTGGGTATGACAGCCACCGACGCCTCGCCGATCGAGGGTGCGGCGCTCGCCGGCATCGACCGGCGCACCGCGATCGACGCCGTGCGCCTCCGGATCGGCATGGCGATCTCGCTGGGGCTGCTCGGGCCGGGGGAGCGGCTGCCGGACCAGAGCGAACTGGCACTGGGCCTGTCGGTCAGCCCGATCACCGCGCGCCGCGCACTGACCAGCCTCGCCGAGCAGGGCGTCGTGGTCCGCCGGCGCGGGCGCGGAGGCGGGACGTTCGTCGCCGACCACCCGCCGGCGGCGGTCCTGCGGGATCTGGTGGCCGGCCCGGGGGAGTCGGTGGAGGTGCACCGGCTCGTGGACCAGCGCCTGCTGCTCGAGTGCGCGGTCACGCACTTCGCGGCGCTCAACGCCACGCCGGAGCAGCTGGACGAGCTCGAACGCCTGACGGCCAGGATGGCCGCGGCCGGCAGCTGGTCCGCGTACCACCAGGCGGACGAGGAGTTCCACCGGCTCGTGGGCCGGTCGTCGGCGCTGGGAAGCGCCGTCGACGCGTACGTCCGGGTCCTGGCGGAGCTCTACGGGTTCTTCCTGCCGTACCCCATCGAGCGCCTGCACGAGGCCAACCGGGACCACGTGCGCCTGGTGGCGGCGCTGCGCGACGGCGACGTCGAGGCGGCCGTCGAGGTGTCCCGCGGCCACGTGGACGCGCTGCACCGGACCATGTTCATGGGGCTGCTGGAGCGCCGGAACGAGGCGGGGTAGCTACGGGGCGTGCCCCGGGAGCCGCAGCACGTCCAGCGCGGCCGTCAGGTACGGCGCGGGGTCCGGGTCCGTGCCGGCCGCCCACCGCGTCCAAGCCGCGAAGGTCACCCCGATGTACGCGGCGGAAACGTAGTCCGCGGCGTCCGGCGGGCACCCGCGCGCCAGCAGGTGGTCGCGGATCGAAGTGCGCTGCGGGGCCAGGGCCTCGTGTCCCCGGCTCGCCAACTCGGGATGCGCCGCGATGATCCGCAGGCGCCCGCGGGCCACGGACAGGTCCGGGATGGTCGCGGCGCCGGCGACCGCCACCCGCCGCAGCCAGGCGAGGAGGTCGCCGTCGTGGTCCCCGCCCGTGCCCGGCGCCCCGCCGGAGGCCTCGAGGACCGGATCCATGCCGCCCCAGACCAGGTCCGCCTTGCTGGCGA
The DNA here is from genome assembly GCF_041877255.1 of Arthrobacter halodurans. Classification (NCBI taxonomy): domain Bacteria; kingdom Bacillati; phylum Actinomycetota; class Actinomycetes; order Micrococcales; family Micrococcaceae; genus Arthrobacter; species Arthrobacter halodurans. The sequence goes on along the minus strand of NZ_JBHDLJ010000017.1, from coordinate 13,788 downwards.
AGTAGCGGTAGAGGCTCTTGCGGGCGATTCCGGCCGCCCGCGCGATGTCCTCCATCGACGTCCGCTCGTACCCGCGCTCGGCGAAGAGCCGCAGGGCGAGCGCGGCGACGGCGTCCGGATCGATCGTCGCGGGCCTGCCGGCGGGCCGCGTGGGCGCCGGGGACCCGTCGTCGGACAGCGAACCAGCATTCATTCTTTTATTATGACACGCCGTGTCATAAGGTGGGAGGCCTCAGCTCCACCACCTCCGAAGGGACATCATGGGCAACGAAGCCTCCTGGCAGGAAACCACCACCGCGGGCCGTTTCGCCGGCAAGACCGTCATCGTCACGGGCGCGGGGTCCGGCATCGGGCTGGCGACCGCGTTGCGGATCGCGACGGAGGGCGGAAGGGTGGTCGCCGCCGACATCAGCGCCGAGCGGCTGGACGCCCTGGTGGACGGGCATCCCGAGGCGGACCTGATCCCGGTGGCCGGCGACATCTCCGACGAGGACACCGTCACCGCCGTCGTCGCGGCGACCGGCGGCCGCGTGGACGCGCTCGCGAACGTCGCGGGCATCATGGACGACTTCACCCCGATCCACCAGGTCGACGACGAGCTCTGGGGCCGCGTCTTCCGCATCAACGTCACGGCGCTCATGCGCCTGACCCGCGCCGTCGTGCCGATGATGCTGACGGCCGGCGCCGGCTCGGTCGTCAACGTCGCCTCCGAGGCCGGGCTGCGCGGCTCCGCCGCCGGCGCCGCGTACACGGCGTCCAAGCACGCCGTCGTCGGACTGACCAAAAACTCCGCGGTGATGTACGGACCGAAGGGCCTGCGGTTCAACGCCGTGGCCCCGGGTGCCACCATCACCAACATCCAGGCCTCGTGGGGCTCCGAGCTGGCCGCCGCCCGCCTCCAGCCGCTGATGGGCGCGAACATCCCCGCGCCGGCCACCGCCGCGCAGCTCGCCGCGTCGATCACCTTCCTGCTCAGCGACGACGGCACCAACGTCAACGGCGCCATCCTTGCGTCCGACGGCGGCTGGTCGGCGGTGTAGCAGGATTCGCCCCGGCCGGACCATCGCGACAGGATAGGTGCATGGAAAACGCCGCCGAGAACACCGAACAGCACGACGCCGGCCAGCACCAGGCAACCCAGCGGCCCTGGGTCAAGAACTACCAGCCGGGTGTCCCGGCGGAGATCGAGCTGCCGACGGAGTCGCTCGTCGACATGCTCGAGCGGTCCGTGGCGGAGGCCGGCAAGAGCCCTGCGTTGGAGTTCTTCGGCCGGCGCACCAGCTACCGGGAACTCGGCGAACAGGTGGAGCGGGCGGCCGAAGGGCTGCGGCGGCTGGGCGTGCGCGCCGGCGACCGGGTCGCGCTCATCCTGCCCAACTGCCCCCAGCACGTTGTCGCGTTCTACGCGGTGTTGCGCCTGGGCGCCGTCGTCGTCGAGCACAACCCGCTGTACACCGCCCGCGAGCTCCGGCACCAGTTCGAGGACCACCAGGCGCGCGTCGTCATCGCGTGGGACAAGGCCGCGGCGGCCGTGCGCGAATTCCCGCCCGACGTCGAGATCGACCACGTGGTGTCCGTGAACCTGCTGGAGGCGTTCCCCGCCGCCAAGCGCCTGGCGCTTGGTCTGCCCGTGGGGAAGCTGCGCGCGACCCGCGCCTCGCTGACCGCGCCCGCGAAGGGGACCCTGCCGTGGCGGAAGCTGCTGGGCCACGGCCGGATCGACGCCGCACACCCGCGCCCCGCCGTCGGGGACCTCGCCGCCATCCAGTACACCTCGGGCACCACGGGCCGGCCCAAGGGCGCCATGCTCACGCACTTCAACCTCTACGCCAACGCGCTGCAGGGGGAGGCGTGGATGGCCGGCGCCGAGTACCGCAAGGAGGTCTTCTACGCGATCCTGCCGATGTTCCACGCCTTCGGCCTGACGCTGTACCTGACGTACGGCATCCGCAAGCAGGCGCTGCTGGTCCTGTTCCCGAAGTTCGACCCGGACCTGGTCCTCGACGCGATGAAGAAGTCGCCCGCGACCGTCTACTGCGCGGTCCCGCCGATCTACGAGCGCACCGCGCGGGCCGCGCTGGAGCGCGGCGTCTCCCTGCGCTCCGCCCGGTTCTGCATCTCCGGCGCCATGAACCTGCCCGACGACGTCGTCCGGCTGTGGGAGTCCGTCTCCGGCGGGCTCCTGGTGGAGGGCTACGGGATGACGGAGTCCTCGCCGGTGGCCCTGGGCAACCCGTTCCACCCCACGCGGCGCACGGGGACGATCGGGGTGCCGTTCCCCTCGACGCTGATGCGCGTCGTGGACCTGGACGACCCCTCCGTCGAAGTCCCGGCGGGCCGTCCGGGGGAGCTGCTCCTCAAGGGTCCGCAGGTCTTCGGCGGCTACTGGAACAACCCGGAGGAGACCGCGCGGGCGCTCACCCCCGACGGCTGGCTGCGCACCGGCGACGTGGTGACCGTGGACGACGACGGCTTCGTCACCATCGTGGACCGGGCCAAGGAACTGATCATCACGGGCGGCTTCAACGTCTCGCCCACCGAGGTCGAGGCCGTGCTGCGCGGGCACGCCGACGTGCGGGACGCGGCCGCGTTCGGCACGCCGCTGGAGCGCGGCGGCGAGATGGTGGTCGCCGCCGTCGAACTGGAACCCGGCGTCGCGCTGGACGAGGAGGCGCTGCGCGCCCACTGCCGCGGGCAGCTCGCGGCCTACAAGGTCCCGCGCCGGATCGTGGCGATCGAGGACATGCCGCGCTCGATGCTCGGCAAGATCCTCCGCCGGCAGGTCAGGGAGCGCGCGGCTCCGTCGCTGTGAGGGCGTCGCGCCGGCGCGCATAGGTGCGGGCGCGCTCGCTGGAGAGCGCGAGGATCAGCAGGATGTCCAGCGCGAGGCCCAGGAGGTTCGTCGCGAAGGAGATGCCGGGTCCACCGCTGAGGACGTTGACGAACTGGACGACGATCGCCAGCGCGCTCAGGGACATGGTCAGCACGCGCGCCCGGTTGCCGCCGCGGTAGATGAACCACGCCATCGCGATTTCCGTCAGCCCGAAGGCGGCGACGACCGCCGCGGCGGCGGGCAGGAGCGACCGAAGGCCCTGCTGGGCCACGGCCGTCCCCAGCGGCGACCCGTCGGTCGCCAGCGCGGCGGCGAAGGCGAGCGACGCCAGCCCCCGGCAGAAGACCAGGACCGCGCCGAACGTCGTCGGCGCGGGGCGCCGGTCGCGGCTGTCGGTCGGTTCCGGGACCCGGTCGGCGGGGTCCGTGGAGACCCGCCGGAGGTCGACGACGGGCAGGTCGCCGTCCGTGGAGATCGTGTCCCCGCCGCCGTTGCGCGAGTGGTAGCCGGTCGCGAAGTCCCGGATCACGCGGACCTCGATGTCGGGCTCGGCGCTCCGGACCGACGCGAGGACGTAGTCCCGCTCCCGGTCGATGTCCTCCTCGATCTTGTGCGTGATCTGCAGCGTGAACAGGGACAGCCCGACCGCCCTGTCGTACGTGCCGGCCGCCAGCCAGTCCACGCGGGCCCCGCCGGGGAGCACCCAGTCCGGAGGGCAGCGCCAGAAGCGGATGTGGTGCCGCTTGCCCGGGTTCCCGTCCACCTCCTGCTGGTAGGCGACGTCCTGCTGCCTGCCGAAGACGAACAGCGGGCTGACGGGTGCCTCGTGGTAGCTGCGCTTCGTCAGCGTGGAGTGGATGATCCGCCAACTGCTCTTCAGGTCCACCTCGTCCGCGCGGGTCCATCCGGCCCGGCGCATGGTGGCATGCAGCTGGTCCTCCGTGCCCAGGAGCGCGACGTTCACGGGGTCGCCCAGCAGCCCGTCGCTGGTCCGGGCCCGGCCGATGAAGTAGTCGGGCAGGTACACGCGGGTCAGGATCCGGTGCAGCCGCGGCAGCACCAGGTACGCCAGGACCGCCCAGAACACCAGCGAGAACCAGATCATCCGCCAGTGCAGGGACTCCTGCAGCAGCAGGGTGGCCAGCCAGACGGCCGCGACCCCGCCGAAGACGAAGAACGCGGTGTCCACGGCCCGGGCGGCGCCCGGAGCCCTCGCCGCGCGCCGACGCTCGCGTTTCGCGACCTCCGCCATGGGCGAAGCATGGCAAGAACGCCCGCCGGGGGCAAGGGGACAGGCGGCGGTCGGCGCCATCCGGCGCGCCGCGGGTAGTCTGCCCATGTCAGGGTCGACGATCCCAGGGGGTGTAGCCGGTGCGCAGCGACGACGGGCGGAGCGTCCTTTCCCGCGTGGTCGGGATCCTGCGCGCTTTCGGCACCGCGGGCGAGGAGCTCACGGCGACGGAGATCAGCCAGCTCGCCGGCCTCCCGATCTCGACGTGCCACCGCATCCTGTCCGCGCTGGTGGAGGAGGGCCTGCTGGAGCGGGGCGCCGACCACCGGTACCACGTGGGGCTGGTCCTCTGGGAGGTCGCGTCCCACGCGCCGCGCTCGGTGGGCGTCCAGCGCATCGCGCTGCCGTACATGCGGGACCTCTTCGACATCACCCACTACCCCGTGCACCTGGCGATCCGCGAGGGGCTCCAGGCGGTCTTCATCGAACGGCTGGCCCCGGTCGACGCCAGCTCGCAGCGCCCGCGCATCGGCGCCCGCTATCCGCTGCACGTGACGTCCGTGGGGCTGATGCTCCTGGCGCACGCGCCGGCCCGGGTGCAGGACGAGTTCCTGGCGAGTCCGCTGCGGGCCTACACGCCCCGGACGGTCACCGATCCGCTCCGGCTTCGCCGCACCCTGGCCGAGATCCGGACGCGGGGATTCGCGGTCAGCGACCGGCAGGTGGTCATGGACGCGATCTCCGTCGCGGCACCGATCCGGGACCAGGACGGCGACGTGGTGGCCGCGATCTCGGTGAACACGCCGCTCGGGCGTTTGCGCGAGCAATCGATGGCCCACGCCGTCCAGACGGCGGCCCTGGGCATCACGCGCTCGTGGCGGCGCGGGCCCGCGCAACCCGACGAGGCGTCGCCGACCCCCCTGTGACGCGGATCTCATTCAGCGGAAAAGCCCTATGGCCGAATACCTATGGATTGAGATAGTCGAGCTAGTGGTTCAACCCGACCCTAGGAGACAACGATGTCCTCGATTTCCACCCTGTCCGGTTCGCGCGTCAACCGCCGCGGCTTCCTGAGCGGAGCGCTCGGGCTCGCCGCCCTGGGCGCCACCGGCGCCCTGTCCGCCTGCGGAAGCGGCGCTGGCGCGACCTCGGCGGCCGGCGGTTCGCTGAAGGAATTCACCTACCTCAGCTACCTGCCCATGGAGACGCTGTCCGTGGCCCCCGAACTGCTCGCCGACGCCGGCGGCTACTTCGAGAAGCAGGGGCTCAAGGTCACGTTCCAGACCACCAAGGGCTCGCCGCAGGCGCTGCAGACGCTGATCTCGGGCGTCGCCCCGCTCACGCGCGTCGGCGCGATCGACCTCATCACCGCGGCGGTCGACGGCCAGCCGCTGGTGAACGTCGGCAGCATCGTCCGCGGCTCGTCGATCCGCACGCTCTACAGCATGGACACCCCGCTGACGAAGCCCGAGGACTTCCTGGGGAAGACCATCGGCGTCCCCTCCGAGGGCGGCACCAGCGACAAGTCGCTCTCGCTCATGCTGCACAAGGCCGGCTTCGACCCCAACGACGTGAAGCGCCAGGTCGTCGGGCTGGGCCCCGGCACCTTCGAACTGGTCAAGCGCGGCGACATCTCGGGCTACATGGTGAGCATCGACCAGTCCATCATCGTGTCCCAACAGTTCGCCGGCGAGGCCGGGGTGTTCGACGCCGGGGACGGCGTCCGCGCCGACTCGCAGATCTACACCGCCACAACCGACGGACTGGAGCAGCACGGGGAGGACATCACCAAGTACCTCGCGGCGATCCGCGAGGCGACCCAGGCAATCGTCGACGACGAGAGCCTCGACGGGGTCATCGAGACCCTGCGGTCGAAGTACTCGTTCGCCTCCCTGGACAGCGACGAGGTCGCGCGGGAATCGCTCACGCAGAGCCGGGCGCTGTGGACGGCGAAGGGCACGCAGCCGCTGCTCACCACCGTTCCGGAGTACTGGACCGAGGGCTACGACGAACTGGTCGACGCCGGAATGGTCGAGGCGGGCGCCGACCCGGCGCAGTGGATGGACAACGGCTACCTGGCCGCCGGCTAGTCCGGAACCGACGGAGGGATCATGACGATGCAATCCGAGCTAGCGCCGGCCACCGCGCCCGCACCGGCCCCCGCGGCCCCCGAGCGTCCGGTCGAAATCCGGATCAGGGGCCTGGAGAAGACCTACACCACCGAGCGCAACACGGTCCACGCGCTCTCCGACATCAACCTGGAGATCCGCCGCGAGGAGTTCGTCTCGCTCATCGGCCGTTCCGGCTGCGGCAAGACCACCCTGCTGCGCATCATGGCTGGCCTCGTCCCGCCCAGCGGCGGCGAGGTGGAGATCGGCGGCCGCCAGCTGTGGCAGCAGCAGAAGGTCGACGCGACCGTCATCAAGCGGCTCGGCGTCGTCTTCCAGGACTCCAACCTCTTCCCGTGGTTCAACATCGAGGACAACATCGCGCTGCCGCTGAAGCTGCGCGGCGTGAGGAAGGCGGCCCGCCGCGAGCGCGTGCGCGAGCTGGCCGAGCTGGTGGGCCTGCGGAACTTCCTGTCCAACTACCCCCGGGAGCTCTCCGGCGGCATGCGCCAGCGCGCGGCGATCGCCCGGGCGCTCAGTGACAACCCGGAGCTCCTGCTCATGGACGAGCCGTTCGGCGCGCTCGACGCGCTGACGCGGGAAAAGATGAACGTCGAGCTGCAGCGCATCGCCCTGGCGACCAAGGCGACCGTCGTCTTCGTCACCCATGACATCGAGGAGGCCGTCTCGCTCGGGGACAGGGTGGTGCACCTGACCCCGCGGCCGGGCCGCATCAAGGACATCGCCGACGTCGACCTCGCCCGCCCGCGGGCGCTCGAGGTGCAGACCAGTCGCGAATTCAACGAGGTCGTCGCCGGGTTGCGCGCCTCGCTCAGCCAGGAGGACGACGATGAATCGTAGGAAGCTTCTCAAGGTCCTGCCGTGGATCACGACGCCGGCGCTGCTCGCCGTCGTGTTCGCGGTCTGGGAGATCGCGGTCAGGACGCTGAACGTCTCGCCGCTGATCCTGCCCCCGCCGTCGCAGGTGTTCGTGAACCTCCAGCGGCTGCTGCTGATGCCGTCGACGTGGCAGAACGTCCAGGTGACGGTGACCGAGATCGTGCTGGGCTTCACCTTTGGCGTGATCGCCGGCGTCGTCGTCGGGGTCACGCTCGGCAAGCTGCCGCTGGTGGAGGCCAGCGTCCGGCCGCTGATCATCGCTCTGGAGGTCGTCCCGAAGGTCGCCCTGATCCCCCTGTTCGTCATCTGGTTCGGCTTCGGCATGACCACGAAGGTCATCATCGCCGGGCTGCTGGCGTTCTTCCCGGTCATGCTCAACGTGCTCCTCGGGGTGCGCTCGGTGGACCGCGGCCACCGCGACGTCATGCAGAGCATCAACGCCAGCAAGTGGCAGACCTTCGTGAACCTCGAGGTCAAGAGCATGATGCCGCACGTCTTCGCCGGCATGGAGACCGCGATCGTCCTGGCGGTGATCGGAACGATCGTGGGCGAGTACCTCGGCGGCAACGAGGGGCTCGGCTACATGGTGGTCAGGACGCTCAACGAGTTGAACGCGCCCGCGCTGTTCGCCGTCATCCTCATGCTGGCGACGGTCGGCCTGATCATGTACTTCATCGTCACCTCGTTCAAGCGTTTCGTGATTCCCTGGCACGAGTCCGTCTACAGCCGCAAGGTGGTGGGCTGAGATGGAGCTGCGCAGCAACTTCCCCGTCGGCAGCCCGCGCTGGGCCACGCGCCGCACGCAATGGAAGGTCCTCGGCCTGACCGACGACGACCTGTCCAAGCCCAAGATCGCCGTCGTCAACTCGTCCTCCAAACTGGCGCCGTGCTTCAGCCACCTGGACGACATCGCCGACCGCGTGTGCCAGGCCATCCGCGACGCCGGCGGCGTCGCCTTCGAGATCCGCACGGTCGCGCCGACCGACTTCATCATGGCCGCGGGGGAGCGCGGCGGCTACGTGCTCTCCAGCCGCGACCTCCTCGCGAACGACGTCGAGGCCGCCGTGGAGGGGGCGATGCTGGACGGCATGGTCTGCCTCGCCTCGTGCGACAAGACGACGCCGGGGCAGCTCATCGCCGCGGGCCGCACCAACCTGCCCACCGTCGTCGTGCCCTGCGGCTACCAGCCGTGCGGTGTCATGGACAACGGCGAGCCGGCCGACATCGAGGAGGTCTTCATCAAGGCCGGACACGTCGCCTCGGGCGGCATCACGGTCGACGACCTCTGCGCCATCAGCGACCGCGCCATCGGCGGACCCGGCGTCTGTACGGGCATGGGGACCGCCAACACCATGCACATCGTCGCCGAGGCGCTCGGCATGACGCTGCCCGGCGCGGCGCCCGTGGCGGCGAACAGCCCGAAGATGTGGGCCACCGCCGAGGCGTCCGCGGCGACGATCCTCGACGCCGTCCGCGCGGACCGCCGCCCCCGCGACATCATGACGGAGGGGGCCTTCCGGAACGCCGTCGCGGCGGTCCTGGCAGTCAGCGGTTCGATCAACAGCATCAAGCACCTGCAGGCCATCGCGGTGGAAAGCGGCGTCGGGATCGACATCAACGAGGCCTTCGCCGAGCTCGGCCGGGACGTCGGCCCGCTGACGGCCGTGCGCCCCAGCGGACCCGACAGCATCGAGTCCTTCGAGGCCGCGGGCGGCGCGCGCGGCGTGCTGTCCCAACTGCGGCCCGTGCTGGACCTGGGCGTCGCGACGATCGGCGGGCCGACGCTGGGGGAGACCCTCGAGGGCTACGCGGTCCCCGACGACACGATCATCCGGCCCCTCGACCGGCCGCGGGCCCCGCATGCGACGCTCCAGATCCTGCGTGGCTCGCTCGCGCCGGAGGGGTCGATCGTCAAGCTCTCCGCGACCGAGCGGCGACAGGACCGGTTCACGGGCCCCGCCGTCGTCTTCGAGGACGCCGCGGAGGCGATCGCCGCCATCAACGACGGACACGTGGAGGAAGGCAGCGTCCTGGTGCTGCGCGGGCTGGGTCCCGTCGGCACGCCGGGCATGGGGATGGCGTCCAACGTCGTCTTCGCGATCAACGGCGCCGGCCTGACCGGGAAGGTCGCCGTCGTCACCGACGGCCAGCTTTCCGGCCTCGTCAACCAGGGGATCGTCGTGGGCGAGGTCAAGCCCGAGGGCGCGCTGGATGGTCCCCTCCGGCTGGTGCGCGACGGTGACGAGATCGCGATCGACATCCCCGCCCGGGCCGTGGACCTCCGGGTGGCCGCCGCGGAGCTCGGCGCCCGCGGCGACCGGCCGCTCTCGGTGCCCGGCGAGGGATCGACCGGCTGGCTCGGCGTCTACGCGCGCAACGTCACGCCGCTGGAACACGGGGCGACCCTCGGGCGACGGCTCGCACGATGACGCCGCCGCCCACCACGACCACAAGGAGGCAGCAATGCCGCACGAACTGACCGAAGTCAAGATCCGCACGCTCACCAAGGCGCCGTCCGCCGCCCCGGAACAACTCAGCGCCGACCTCTGCATCGTCGGCGCGGGCATCGCCGGGATGTCGGCGGCCCTCACCGCCGCGCGGCTCGGCCGTCGGGTGGTGCTGGTCGACGCGCTCCCTGTGCTCGGGGGCCAGTGCGCCAACTCGCTGATCGGGCTCTTCTGCGGGGTCTATGGCAACGGCCCCGAATACCGCCAACTGACCCACGGGATCTTCGACCCGATGTTCGCCGCCCTGGAGAAGACCGGCGACCTGTCCTACAACCGCCGGCACACCATCACCGTCAACTACGACGAGACCGCCGTCGGCCGCTGGATGGAGAACCAGGTCGTGGACCACGGGATCGTCCCCGTCACCGGGGCGTCGGTCTTCGAGGTCGAGAACGACGGCGGACACCTCCGGGCTGTCACGTTCGCCACACGTTTCGGGTTGCTGCGCGTGGCCGCCGACTCGTTCATCGACGCCTCAGGGGACGCGGCGCTGACCTGGGAGGCGGGACTGGAGTGCCGCGTGCCCGAGCGCACCATCTGGGGATCGCAGCAGGTCCGGCTGGAGAACCTGGACCCCGAGTTCGCCCCGGAACCCGCCGAGCTGGCCCAGCGGGTCAACGACAAGGCCGCCGAGTACGGGCTGCTGCGCCGCGACGGGCTGGCGTTCTTCTTCCCCGGCCGGGACACCGCCGTGATGAACATGACGCACGTCGAGGCCCCGCTGCAGGCCGTCGAGGCCTCGGCCGCGCAGCTGCGCGGCAAGGAGCAGGCGGACCGCGTGCTGGACTTCCTGCACGCCGAGTTCCCCGCCGCGTTCGGCCGCGCCACGGTTCGCCTGTACGGCTTCCCGGGCCGCCGGCAGACCCGGTGGATCGCCGGGGAGCACCAGCTCACGGTGGACGAGGTCACGGACGGCGTGCGATTCGACGATGCGGTCGCGCGCACCGCGTGGCCGATCGAGCTGCACGACCGGCCGGAGGGCTACGTCTGGACCCAGTTCGATGACGACCACGTGCACTACGTGCCGCTGCGCAGCATCACGCCGCGGGGGGCCGTCAATCTGCTCGCCGCGGGGCGCTGCGTCGACGGCGACGCCGCCGCGCTGTCCAGCGTGCGCGTCATGGGACCCTGCGCGGCGATGGGCGAGGCCGCGGCGCACGCGCTCGACCTGGCCGACGGCGGGCCCGTGGCGGACATCGACCTCGCGCAGCTGCGCGAGCGGATCCGGCCCAACATCGGGCCGGACGACGGGGCAGCAACCGGGGCCCCGCCGTCGTCCACCTCCTCCGCCGGGCTGGATCAGGAGCACGCGCATGCTGCTCACTGATGATGACCGCGCCATGCGCGACGGGCGCGACGGCGAGGCGACCGCGGCCGCCATGGACCTGCTGATCCGCTACGGCGAGGGACTCGGGGCCGAACGCCTCTGCAGCGTGCGCAACGTCGCCGGCACGTCCACGCAGCCCACGCCGGCCAAGGAGATGATCGCGCGTGAGGGCGGATGGAAGAAGGCCTACTCTGTCATCAACCTCGACTGCGACGAGGACATCGAGATCCCGCGGATGCGGGTCCCGACCTGCCAGCTGCAGCACGGCTTCAGTGCGGATGCGCTGGAGATCACGCCGTACAACCCGCACCTCGTGGAGCTGCAGGCCGAGGCCGAGGCGTTCGCCAGCGACCGCGGCATCAACATCCTGGCCACCTGCACGCCGTACCAGGTCGGGAACCTGCCGGTCCGCGGCGAGCACATCGCCTGGATGGAGTCCTCGGCCGTCGTCTACGCGAACTCGGTGATCGGGGCGAAGTCCAACTGCGAGGGCACCGCGTCCACGGGTGCCGCGGGGCTGACCGGTCGCATCCCCTACTGGGGCAACCACCTGGACGAGAACCGGAAGGGCACGCACCTCATCCGTTCCGATGTGCGGATCGATTCCTTCCTGGACTGGGGGCTCCTCGGCTACTTCGCCGGGGACGTCGTCCAGGAGGAGCGGCCGGTGCTCACGGGAAACCTCGCGCTGCCGACCCAGTCGGACCTGAAGCACCTCGGCGCGGCTCTGGCAACGAGCGGTGGCGTCGAAATCTTCCACCTGCCCGGGGTGACGCCCGAGGCGCCCACGGTCGCCGAGGCGTTCGGACGCGCGCGCGTCCCCGACGCCGTCGTCTACGGTGAGGCGGACCGGCGGCTGGCCTACGAGACGCTGAACAACCAGGGGCAGTCCGACGACGTCGACTTCATCCTGCTGGGATGCCCGCACGCGTCGCTGGACCAGCTCGGGGAGATCGCGCGCCTCTTGGACGGCAAAAAGCTGAATCCCGGGACGGAACTGTGGGTCATGACGCCGCGCGCGCTGCGGTCCGTCGCGGACCGCAACGGGTACAGCGAGGCCATCGAGCGGGCCGGTGGACGGCTGCTGACGGACTCCTGCCCGGCAATGTCGAGGACGGCGCCCCGGGGGACCCGCGTCTTCGCGACGGACAGCGCCAAGCAGGCGCACTACCTGCCGGCGATTCTCGGCATCGAAGCGTGGTTCGGCACGCTGGAGGACTGCGTGGACGCGGCGGTCACGGGCAAGTGGAGAGGGGAACTGCGATGAGCGTGGAGGGACAGGTCGACACCACCTTGGTGCTCCGAGGCCGCGGGATTGTTCCCGGCAAGGTCCGCGGGGAGGCTCTCGTCTCGCCGGAGACGATTTCCGGCTGGGGTGGGATCGATCCGGCGAAGGGGACGATCATTGAGCGGCGCCACAGCCTGTTCGGGGTCTGTTTCGCCGGCAAGATCCTGGTCTTTCCCGGGGCCAAGGGATCCTCCGGCTGGTCGGGGTTCTTCCAAAGCACCCGCCTGCTGGGTACGGCGCCGCTCGCGATGGTCTTCACCACCGTCACGACGAAGGCGGTGCTGGGCGCGGTGGTGACGCGCGTGCCCACGGTGAGCGATTTCGGCGACGGGGTCGATCCGGTGCGGTCCATCCGATCGGGTGACATCGTGGAGGTCGATGGGGATGCTGGCACGGTGACGATCGTCCGCCGTGCCGGATGATCGGTCTCTGGTGAACACGCGGCCGTGAGGCGCGCGCTCCCGGTGAGCGCGCGCCGCTCTGTCCACTGGACGGCCGGGCAATTTACCCGCCTGAAACAGGGTGTGTGACGCCCCCGAAACGCGGAAGCGGGACAGTGGAGCAGAGCCCGTCGAGGGTTGCTTCGTTTTCCCGCCCGTCGTGTTGGAGAGGCAGTGTGGTTCCCGTGGTGAAGAGCTGGATGAAGGAACTCTGGACTGCGCTGTGTGAACCCGGCCCCGTCACCATGGGCATGGGGTTCGCGGGTTCGTATTGCCACGCGGATGTCGTCGAATATCTGGAGCTCAGCCACGATAGGTCGGGATCCCTTCGCGGCTGATCGGCTGACCGTAAGAGCGCGGGTCCTCCGGCGTTGACCTTCTCCGAGCCTTTGGAACGGTGATTCCGGTGATTCCGATTGCGCCGGAGCTGCACGGTTCCGTCAGAAGGGTGGTTCCGGTGTGTTCGGGTCGAATCCGGACGGTGTGGTCCATGCGGCCCACGGGTCCGCGCGGGGCGGGACGGCCCCCACGCCCTGCCCGACGCCCTGCCCGGCGCCCTGGCCCTGAACGACGCCGGCGCCGGTGCCGGTGCCGGGGATGCCGGGGCTGGTGGTCGGGGTCGGGACGGGCAGGCGTTTGCGCATCGCCCTGATCCGCGGGCGGCGCGGTTGCGTGGTTGTGCGGGCGGGGCGGGGCCGCGGGAGGCCGGGGTCCCGGGCCGGGGTGTGGTCCAGTCCGGCGAGCTCGGCCATGAGCCAGGGGATGTCGTTCCCGCCGGCGGCCTCGTAGGCCCGCCGGTCCGCGGCCCGTTCGGCCTCCAGGACCCCCTCGGCTTCCAAGGCCTCGAAGTGCGCGATGCACGCGGCCTCGGCCGCGGCCAGGTCCGCCGGCGGGGTCTCGAGGTGCTCGTCGGCCCACGCGAACAGGGCCGCGTTCAGGCGCTCCACGGTCTCGGGCGTCGGCTGCGGGGCGGGGTCGTTCCAGAAGTCCTCCCACGCGTCGTCGGCCGGGTCCCCGCACGGATTCCCCTCCGGGACGGCGGGCTGGACGGAGGCCGCGGCCTGGACAATGGCCGCGGCGCCGGCCTGGACGCCGGTTTGGTCGGTGGCCGCGGTGCCGGCCTGGGCGGTGGCCGCGCCGGAGGCGGTGGCGTC